>JAJRUC010000027.1 GCA_024278015.1 Chloroflexota bacterium | reverse complement strand
TTTCAATAGCGGCCTGCACCTGAGCCATATCGGGGCCGTTGGGTTCGCGGGTATCGTGGCTGGGCACGTACCGTTCATCCAGAATATCGGAATCGATGTGCAAATACAGCATATCGCAGCGAGCGGCCAGCCCATTCACGGCCTGAGCCAGACTGTCGCCGGGGAAGCCGGGCGCGGGGGCCGCGACGGTCACATCGGTGGCCCGGACGAGCGCCTCTTCTGCCGGGTCAAGGTGGCGCACATCCACCATCACAATCCGGTCGGTGGGCAGGGGGGCCGCAATGCCCGATTTTTCTCGCCAGACGGAGTGGGTCAATCCGGCGGCCACGGCCACGGGCATCCCCCCCCAGCGATTGGTGAGCGACGTTTGGGCGGTGTTAAAATCGCCGTGGGCATCAAACCACACCAGCCCGATGCGCGTTTGGGGGCCGTGGGCCAGTTGCAGGCCGCCCACCACGCCCGTCATGTGCGAGCAGTTGCCGCCGGTCATCAAAATGGCGTGGCCCTGTTTTTGGGCGCGGGCCACGCTGTGGGCAATGACGCCGCCCAGCAGCCCCAGGTTGCGCGGCTCATCATCGCTGCGCTGCGCTTCGGGGAAGGCCGGCTCTTCAATTTTTACCGGCCCGCCGAGGGTGTGATACACCCCGGAGGCCAGATAAGCGTCCAGAGAGCGTTCATCGCCTGGGGCCGGCACACTGGAATGGTATCGCACGCCGATAACGTGCAGGGTGGCAAGGGCATGAGCGGGCATTGTGCAACTCCCGAGTTACGCAAAAGAGCCACTGAATTTTTGGCAGTGGCTCCTGTTCAGTATAAATTGATGGCGATTAATCATCCATTGGCGTTTTTTCGACGATGAATTCATCAATGTCGTCACCGATATTCAGGCACCTGGTTTGTTTTACCCGGAAATTTTTGCCGGTGGCCCATTTGAGCGATTCCTGAAACGTGCCGATGGTCACGTGGTCGCATACGCCAATGTTGGGGTCTCGTTCTCTGAATTGGCAGGGACAGGCGGTGCGGGTGATGATAAAGGCATCGGACGTTTCTTCTATCGCGCCGGGCATACTCAGTTCTTCGGCGCCGGCTTTGACAATTTTGCTCAGGATAAGCTTCATGCGGGCGTTTACGGGCAGAGCCTTCAGAGCCAGCGATGCGAATCCCAGCAACTTGGACTGTTCGTGCAACGAGTAGCGGAACAGGGCGCGGCCCACGCGCATCAAAATTGCTTTGGCGCCCCGTGGCCCGTAAAAATCTTCGATAGCTTGCTGAATTTTACCGTACAGGCTGAACGGAACCTGTTGCTTCAGATTATTGGGCGGGTATTTGCCGGCCATATATTCCAGCCCCCCCTGATTCAACACAGAAGCCAGCCCGTTTTTGCCCATTACTTCTTCAGCCGCCAAAATTAATACATACAAACTTGCGTTCGGGTATTTGAGATCTTCTGCCATTGGTTCTCCTTGCTTGTGTATTCAAATTATCCGGTATGATAGTACTTTTTTATTATAACTCTTTTTCGCAATCATTACAATTTACAATTTTTATTGACAAGCCGGTACACAGTGTTTATACTTTTACACACTCAGGTACACAAAAATCCTGTTTTCAAGGGGTGATAATGCGCGACGACTTGCTGCTGTTTGAGATTGCCAAATTACATTTTGAACAAGGGTTGAGCCAGGGCGAAGTGGCCCACCGGAAGGGCATATCGCGGGCCACGGTTAACCGGCTGCTGCAAATTGCCAGAGACAGAGGCATTGTGCGTATTTTGGTTGTGCCCAAAGTTGAACACGCTTATTTGCACGCTGTTGAAATTGAACTGAAAGAAGCCTGTGGCTTGCGCGATGTCCTGTTGGTTCCGGGCCGGGAGGGCTTGTTAAGCGGCACGTTGAGCGCAAATGTCCAGGAAGCGCTGGTTGAAAGGCTGGCATTTATGGCCGCCCACTATCTTGATTCCTGTTTGAACGATGACGATGTTTTGTGCGTTAATTGGGGGCGGGTGATGCGCTCGGTGGCGGATAATTTGCGGCCTTCCAAGACACTTTCCGGGTTGCAGGTGTTGCCCATGCTGGGCAATTTAAGCGCCCAGCCCGATACCTTCGAGGCCAATGTTCTGGTTCAGGATGTGGCTTCTGCCTACGGGGGGGAAGTTAATTGGCTGGTGGCGCCGGCCATTGTGCGCAATTTACAGCAGCAGGAGATGGTGCGAGAGTTGCCTTTGGTGAAAGATACCCTGCGCCTGATTCAGCAGGCGACGGTGGCAATGACCACCATCGGCTTTGCCGACGCCAACCTTTCGACAGTGGTTAAGCGCGGCTGGCTGGCTTCTCAAGAGGTGCAGCGGCTCATAGACCGGGGCGCGGTGGGCGAGATTTGCTCGTGGTGGTTTGATATGAACGGCAAGGAAGTGCGCGACGACAAAATTTACCCCATCGGTCTGGGGCTGGCCGGGTTAAAACGGATGGTGGCCGAAGACAAACGGGTCATCGCAGTGGTCGGCGGCGACGGGCATCGTCTGGCCCCCATTCGCGCCGCGTTGCAAGGAAAAATCATCAACATCCTGATTACGGACCACATCACCGCCCGATATTTGATAGAGCAGGCGGCCAAATCGTAATTAACTCATAACATCTTGCGTGGCGCGCAAAACGGTTTCCATCACCTCATCCAGCGGGCCGTGAACCGTGGCCCCTGCCGCCGGAACGTGTCCGCCGCCGCCAAATTGGGCCGCCACCTTGTTCACCGGCACGCTGCCGTCGCTGCGCCAACTGATTTTTACCCGATTGCGCGGCAACTCTATGCCGAAAATAGCCGCTTTGACCCCCTTGATTTGTTGGGCCAACCCGCTGAAATTATCCAGTTCCGAAGAAGCTGTCTGATATTGTTTCAACAAGTTCAGGGTGACGGTTGACGTGGCAATTTGTCCACCGGCGTGCAGGGTAATGTGTTGCAGAATGTGTCCTTTTAACCGCATTTTCAGGGGGCTGTGCTGCTGATAAATCAAACTGTAAAGTCGATTTGGCTTGACCCCGGCCTGTAACAATCGGGCCGCAATGTGGTGGGTGCGCGCGCTGGTGCCGGCAAACCTGAAATTGCCGCTATCGGTGATGATACCGGCGTACAATGCTTCGGCGACGGGATAGGTGAGGGGGCCGCCCATCGTCATAATCAGGTCGAAGATGAGTTCGGCGGCGGCGGCGGCTGTTGAATCGATGTGGCTTGCGGTGGTGAAGGGCCGGCTGTCGGGATGATGGTCGATGCAAATGCTGGGCGCGGCCAGCGCGGCCAACTGCTGCCCCACCCGGCCCAGTCGCTGCCACCCGCCGGAGGCGTCAACCACGATGATGACATCTACCTGCGAAAGCGTACCGGCGTGGCCGTTTTCTGAATACGTTTGGATGGATTTTTCCGGGTCAAGAAACCGGTATATCTTCGGAACGGGGTCGGTGTTGAGGATGGTCACTTGCTTGCCCATATTTTGCAGATAGCGGCCCAGGGCCAGCTCAGAGCCGAGGGCGTCGCAATCGGGGTTAAGGTGACTGCTAATGACAAAACGATGATGGGTGTTGATGGTATCT
>JAJRUC010000500.1 GCA_024278015.1 Chloroflexota bacterium | reverse complement strand
GGTAAATCACGGTGTTTTACCCCCTCCCCGCTTCGCGTCCCCCGCTGTCGGGGGAGGAGCTAATTCCCCCCGCTTGAGGGCGCGAAGCGGTTTCTTCATCAGGGACTGAGGGGGGTAAAATGTTGCAACGGCGTAAGTCCTGACAAAGTAAAAACAGTCCACAGCTACGCGCGGATTTTCACAGATAAAAGCAAGAACCAAAAATCTGCGCCCCTCTGCGGGTATCTGTGGATTATGAGATTATGGATCTCTGCCTTATGACCCGTTTTTAGCCTATTGTAGCAAGAAAGGATTTTCCCAATGAAAGTTATCGTTGCCGGAACCGGCTTTGTAGGGTTAACCCACGCCGCCGTTCTCTCTGAATCAGGTCACGAAGTTTACGCCTACGACATCGACACCCAAAAAATTGCAGCCTACAACAGCGGCCAACGCGAGCAGATTGAGCGCTACGTCAATGAACCGGGTCTGGCCTCCATCATCCCCGAAACGCTGAACCGCTACCTGTTTTTTGTCGATTCGCTGGACGGGCTGATTGAAGAAACCGACGCCATCTTTTTGTGCCTGCCCACCCCGCCCAATCTGGACGGCTCCACAGACCTGAGCTATTACGCCAACGCCGCCCATCATCTGGGGCAATTGCTGGCCCGGCGCAAAGACCAGCGCCGGGTTGTACTGGTGAACAAAAGCACCGTGCCGGTGGGCACGGTCCGCACCCTGCAAACCCTCCTCAACGAGCATCAGGTGCCCAATTTCGGCGTGGCCTCGAACCCGGAATTTTTGCCGGAGGGAGACGCCGTGGAAAAATCCCGCAAACCGGACCGGATTGTGGTGGGCGCAGACACCCCGGAAGACTTTGAAATTTTACGCAATATCTACGCCCAGTATGTAAACCACGTGCGTATCGCCTACATCGAAACCACCCCGGAAACCGCCGAAGCCATTAAATATGTGGCGAACACCTTGCTGCTAACCTACATCTCCTTCTGGAACGGCGTGGGCGCCCGCCTGAGCGAAACCTTCGACAATATGATGATGGAAGACCTGAAGCGGGGCGTCACTGCCGATGCCCGCATCAGCACGTGGGGGTCTTACGTCAGCAACGGCGCGGGCGGCAGTTGTTTCGGCAAGGATATTCAATCGCTCATTTACCAGCTTCGCCAAAACAGCCGGCCCTGCGGCCTTTTGCAAGAGGTGTTCGACATTAATGAATACCAAAAAACCTACCTGATAGACCGGGCCGTTAATGAAGCTGACTTTAATTTCAACAACAAAACCGTCGCCCTGCTGTGCCTGGCCTTCACAAAACATACCAACGATATGCGCGACGCTTCATCGCTAAAAGTGGTGGAGGCTCTGCTGGCGAAAGGCGTAAAAGCTGTTCAGGCCTACGACCCCCTGGCCACCGACGAGGCCAAACACTACTTTAACCCGAAAAAGAACAATCTCTTCGCCAAAATATCTTATCACGATACCGTTCACGAGGCCCTGCAAAACAGCGATGCCCTGTTCATCACCACAGACTGGGAAGAATTTCGGGGGCTGTCGTCCACCATCGAAAAGATGGTGGCCCCGCCCTATCTGGTCATCGACGGGCGGCGCATGATTGCCAATTACGGCCAACTGGTCAAAAAAGGATACACGTATCTGGCTGTAGGCTCAAAAGTGATGCCATGAAACTCAGGGCAATTACCGCCTTCATCCCCCTGACCCGGCCGGTTGAGGGCGATAGAACCCGTTTTACATTTGAATACTTTGCCGATGGCGCGGCCCCGGCTTTAAAGCCCTGCCCCCTCTCCCCGCAGCTCGTCCGAAATTCATTCTTCCACTTTCCGGCTCATTAACGTCAATTCCCGGCGGGCGCAGGTAGAGATTGCCTGGCTATAACATTTTTTATCACTTACAACTTGAGTACTGTCAAAAATTTAATAAACCTTTACTTATTCTTTATGGAAAAAGGCATGCGTTTGCCTGTATAGTATAGGGGTGAATGTTAGGCCGCTACTTGGAATACTCAGGAGAAAAATTATGGCTCAAGTTCTTTTCGTGGTTCTGTACAGCCCTGAACAGGTTCCCCCCTTGCTGGATGCCTGGCATGAAGCGGGCGTGCCCGGCGCGACCATTTTGCGCAGCGTCGGAGCTTACAGGGCGCACAACTGGTTGGAAAAAGTTGGTCTGGGCGCCATCAACAACCTTTTTACCGACGACGACAATGTCCGGAGTAAAACCGTTTTCGCCGTTTTCAACGATGACCACCTGCTGGAGCAAGCCATTGTAGCCGCCGAAAAAGCAATCGGCGGCTTTGGCGGGCCGAACAAAGGGCTGCTCTTTGTGCTGCCCGTCAGCTACGTGGAAGGGCTTCGCAAACCGGGGCCAAAAACCGCCCCGGCCACGCCGCCCGCTTCGGCTATGGATGACGCGGAGATGATTACCCGCAACACGCCCATCGCCCAATTAAAAGAAACGATGGTCAAAGAGCCGGTTCTGGTTCACCCCAATGACTCGCTCATTGCCGTAGCCGAAGCCATCGCCACCAACCCGGATAACACCGTCGCCTGCGTGGTCAATCAGCGCGGGCATCTGGTGGGTACGCTTCCCCTGCGCGTACTGATGAACGACTTGTTCATGGATGTGGTACCGGAAGAATTTATGGCCGCCAGCACCCTGGACGATGTAATGGCCTTTGCCCAACGCAACAGAAGCCAAACCGCCGGCGATGCCATGCTCCCGGCTGTTTCCGTTAAAGAAACCGACACCGTTAAAGATGCCTTCATCAGAATGCACAAAGCCGAACTTTCCGGTATTCCTGTTGTCAATGATGTAAATGAAGTCATCGGTTGCGTAGACCGGATTCAACTTTTACTGCTTTACGCCAAACAGCAAAAATCGACGAAAGGTGAATAACCGATGGAAAACGCAACCTCATCTGCTGTAGCTTCAAACCAGGCGCTCATTGCCGGCATTGTTTTTTTGCTAACCTACGCCGTCATCGTCAGCGAAAAAGTTCATCGCACTGTGGCCGCCCTCATCGGTGGATTTTTAATGATTTGGCTGGGCATCATCTCGCAAGAAGAAGCCTTCAGTCAGGCTGTTGACTGGAACGTGATTTTTTTACTGACCGGCATGATGATTATCGCCGGCATTTTGAGCCAAACCGGCGTTTTTCAATGGCTGGCTATTCAGGCCGTAAAACTGGGCAAACGCGACCCCTTCCGCATTATGATTTTTCTGGCGCTGGTGACGGCCGTTACCTCTGCCGCGCTGGATAACGTGACGGTGGTGGTGCTGATTGCCCCGGTGACGCTGTACGTGGCCGGCAATCTGGGTATCAGCCCCATCCCCTTTCTGATATCAGAGGTGCTGGCCTCAAACATCGGGGGGGCGGCCACGCTCATTGGCGACCCGCCCAACATTCTGATTGGCTCGGCGGCGGGTATAGATTTTATCACCTTTGCCGCCGCAATGACCCCGCCCATTCTGTTGAGCCTGGCGCTGTTTGTGCCGATTGCCTATTTTGTATTCCGCAAACATCTGGTTCCTCTGGAAGGCGCCCGCCCGCACGTAGTAGAGCTGGATATGGAAAACCTCATCACCGACCCGGCTCTGCTGCGGAAATCCCTGATTGTAATCGGGCTGGTGCTGGTAGGCTTCACCGCCCACGCCGCCCTGCATCTGGACCCGGCCACAATAGCAATGTCCGGCGCGGCGATACTGCTGCTTTGGTCCGGCACCGAACCGGACAAGGCCCTGGAGCATGTGGAATGGACGACCCTGCTCTTTTTTGTAGGCTTGTTCATCACCGTGGAAGCCATTGTCAATGTCGGCATCATCGAAAACATTGCCCAGAAAGCGCTGGTCTTTACCAAAGGCGATTTGGGGTTCACCACTATGCTCATGCTGTGGCTTTCGGCGGTGGCCTCCGGCATTGTCGATAATATTCCCTACGCGGCCACGATGATTCCGCTCATCCAGAGTTTGGGGCGCAGCGGCATGGATACCGAACCGTTGTGGTGGGCGCTGGCCCTGGGCGCAGACCTGGGCGGCAACCTGACGTTGATTGGGGCCTCGGCCAATGTGGTGGTCGCCAGTCTGGCAGAACGAAACGGGCACAAAATTTCGTTCATCGAATTCAGCAAATACAGTTTCTTTGTATCTATAGGCACGCTGTTAAGCAGCACGGCCTTCCTGTGGTTCTTCCACATTGTGCCGCGTATGCAATAAAATCTGCCGTAAACCAACGCAGGGGCACAACGCATTGTGCCCCTGCCATATTCTTTCTTTTGTGGCCTGCCCGCCGGCAGGTTTTTTTGCGCCTTAATCGCTGCCAAGCAAACCCACCACCGAATTATCGCCCAGGGTGAATTTAAACGATTTGGGCCGAATGGGCGAGCGATGGATGACCACATTGCGGCCAATCAAACTGTCTTCAATGCGGCGGCCCACGTTACGAATCTGGCTGTTTTCCAGCACAATCGAGCGGGAGATTTCGGCGTTTTCAACCAGACAATCGTGGTTGATGCTGGTGAACGGGCCAATATAGGCGTTGACAATGCGTGTATCGCGGCCAATAATGGCCGGCCCGCGAATGACACTGTTGAAGACTTCCACCCCTTTTTCAATTGTCACGCGGGCATCCACTTCGCTGGTGCGGTCAACGTAGCCGTCAATGTGCGGGGTCATTTCTTCCAGCACATAGCTGTTGGCCTCCAGCATGTCGTGCGGCTTGCCGGTGTCAATCCACCAGCCGCGATGCACATACGGATGAACGTCGTAGTTTTTTTCCACCAGCCATTGAATAGCGTCGGTAATTTCCAGTTCGCCCCGCCAACTGGGGGCAATGGAATCGACGGCTTCAAAAATATTACTATCGAACATGTAAATACCCACCAGAGCCAGATTACCGGGCGGGTCTTTCGGTTTTTCTACCAGGCGCACAATCCGGCCATCCGGCCCAAGCTCTGCCACGCCGTAATGTTGCGGCTCTTTAACGCGGGTCAGGACAATCTGGCTGTTAAACGCGCTGCCGGCAAATTCAGCAATGAGGCCGCTGATGCCCCCCTGAATGACGTTGTCGCCCAAAAACATCACAAAGCGGTCATCGCCCAAAAAATCTTTGGAAATTTTTACGGCGTGGGCCAGCCCCAACGGCGCATCCTGGGAAATGTAGGTAATTTTTACCCCCCATCGCCCGCCGGAACCGACCGCTTTTTTTATTTCTGCGCCGGTATCGCCGATGACAATGCCAATATCTTCAATACCCGCGTCCCGAATGGCTTCAATCACCCGGAACAAAACGGGTTTATTGCTTAGGGGGATGAGTTGTTTGGCGCTGGTGAAGGTCAACGGGTACAGCCGCGTCCCTTTGCCGCCCGAAAGAATTAAACCTTTCATGGAAAACGTCTCCTCTGGAAATAACCCCCCCCCAACCCTCCCCCCGCTGGGGGGAGGGAGTCGCGCCGGCGACGGGTGGGGGTAGACTAAATTTTCATTCTCGTTGTCGTCCCGTCAGGAACTGTCCGCCTCCTCTGGAAATGTGTCTCGTGTTTCCGGTTTCGGATTATATCGTTTTGTAATACTGTTTCAAGCTGTTATCAACCGCCGCGTTTGACAGCACGGCCCCCACCAGATTGGCCTTCACTTTTTCCAGCCGGTTTTTGGCCCCGACCACGTGTTCCCGTTTGGAAACGTTGGCTTTTATCACCAGCAGGACGCCGTCCACCTTCGAGGCCAGCAGCGAAGCGTCGGTGACGGTCATAAGCGGCGGGGCGCTGAAAAGGACCATATCGGCCATAGCGGCCAGTTTAGCCAGCACGGCGGTCATCTTGACCGAATGGATGATTTGGCTTGAAATCTGGGGCGTTTCGCCACTGGTCAGCACCCGCAGCGAACTGCCTTCCACCCCTTGCAAAGGCGGCTCGTTAAAAGCGGCCTCGCTTCTGAACATATCGGTGAAGCCGGGGCTGTTTTTTAACCCAAAAAGCGCGTGCAGTTGCGGCCGGCGCAAATCGGCATCAACCAGAATAATTTTCTGCCCGCCGTCAGCCAGGGTAATTGCCAAATTCGCCAGGGTCACATCTTTATCGTCGTCCCCCCCCGCCGATGTGACCAGCAAGGTTTTAACGGGGTTGTCAATGTTGGCAAATTCAATATTGGTGCGCAGGGTGCGATAGGCCTCTGCCGCGCCGGAGGTGGGGTTTTGCAAGGTAATCAATACTTCATGCGCCATTTTATCACTCTCTTAGTGCGATTGGGTTCCCCGCAAGCGGGGGATGAGTTTTGATTGGCTATCGGCCGCTGTTTCGGCGGGCCGGCTGCCCGTGTGGGGCGGAATTTGGCCCAACACCGAAACGTTCAACACGCGCTCAACGTCTTCGGCGTGGCGGATATTGGCCTGCGTCAGCCATTCCAGAAAAAAGATAACCAACACGCCCACCATCAGGCCGAACAAGCCCCCGGCCAGGGTGTTGATTTTTGTTTTCGGTTTGTAAAGCTGGTAGCCCAAACTGTAACCGCTGTCCAGTGCCACCACGTCGATGCGGTCCCGTTTGTCCTGTTTCTGGTTCCAGGTGTCGCGTTGTTCGGTAAAAACCGTGGCTACCGTATCGACAATGGCGTAGGCCACTTCCGGGTCGGTGTCTCTGGCCTCGATTTTGATAGTGAAGGTTGATGAATCCGGGCTGACGAACAATTTTCCCAACAGGTCGGCGGTACTCATATCCAGTTGCGCCCGGTCGATGACCTGCTGGGCAGTTTTGTGAGTTTGAATATTTTCCACGTAATTTCGCAACAAATCCTTGATGGTGCTGCTCAAGCCCCAGTCGGCGCGGGCGGGCTGCACGCTTAAGCGGGTGCTGGCGCTGTAAACGGGCGTTTGCAGCTTGCTAACGCCAAACGCGGCGGCGGCGGCAATAATCGCCACCAGCGCCACAATCCACCCCCGTCGATAGAACAGTTTGATATAGTCCATTAATTCCATAGATCACCTCCGGGTTTGCGCCCCGATTTTATTTGTGGCGCGGAATTTCGGCCAGCACCCCGATGCCCAGTGTCTCTACATCGTGACTGTCTTTGATACTGGTATCCAGATAGTGCAGCAAAAATATCAGCCCCAGGCCGGCAATCAGGGCGAATATCAGCCGCACCGGCAAGTCAAGCCGCTGCGTAAGCGAGGGCGGAACGGGCGTCGGGGTCAGGGGCCGGTCGATAACCTTGACCACGCCCCCCAACGCGCCCAACTGGGCCAGGTATTTCGGGCCGTCTTTTTCGATGGCGGTGGCGATGGCCCGGCCAATTTCCTGCAATTCCTGCGGGTTGCCCCAGGTGATAGTCACCTGCAAAATCCGGTGCTGTTTGTCGGCGAAGGTCATGCCGGCCAGGGTGGCCGGCGGAATTTGCGCGGCGCTGCCCGCTTCGGCCAGCCGGCGGTTCACGTCTTCGGCAAAGGCCTGGCTGCCCACCACCACCGACAGGTCATCGGCCACAAATTCAGACGAGACGCCGGCGTAGTAGCCGTCGTAATTAAACT
>JAJRUC010000499.1 GCA_024278015.1 Chloroflexota bacterium | reverse complement strand
CGATGAAGCCGCCTTCCTGGCCGGGTATCTGGCCGCCGGCGCCACCAAAACCGGCAAAGTGGGCACCTTCGGCGGTATCAACATTCCGCCCGTGGTTATCTTTATGGTTGGTTTTGAGCAAGGCGTAAATTACTACAACGACGCTCACGGCACCAGCGTGGAAGTCCTGGGCTGGAGTACCGAAGCGGGCGACGGCCTGTTCACCGGCAACTTCGACAGCCTGGACGACGGCCGCACCTTCGCCGAGAATCTCTTTGATGAAGGCGCCGACATTGTGATGCCCGTGGCCGGCCCCGTCGGCCTCGGCTCTGCCGCCGCCGCGCAGGAACGCGGTATGCTGATGATTGGTGTTGACAGCGACTGGTACAACAGCGCCCCCGAATATAAAGAAGTTTACCTGAGCAGCGTCCTTAAACGGGTAGACCTGGTGGGCTATCGCGCCACCGAATCCGTGGTGAACGGCGCCTTCAAAGGCGGCGTGTACAACTTTACGCTGGAAAACGGCGGCGTTGAATTAGGCGACTACCACGACAACGCCGGTCTCGTTTCTGCTGAACTGCAAGGCGAACTTGAGCAACTGCAACAAGACATCATCGCCGGCAAGGTCAGCACCGGCTGGGCCGAATATATGGGCAACCCGCCCGCCCCCGCCGAAGAAGCCCCGGCTGAAACAGGCTACGTCTGGCCCGAAGCCCCCGCCCCCGACGGCCCCCTGGCCGGCATTGACCCCACCGGCCAAACCGTGGTCTGGTGGCATAACCACAGCGGCAGCCGCGAAGAAAAACTGGCCGCCATGATTGACAAATTCAACACCGAAAACCCCTACGGCATCACCGTCGAAGCCCTGAATCAGGGACACTATGGCGATATTGACCAGAAAATGAAAGCCGGTATCGTCAGTGGTGATTTGCCCAGCCTGGTGGTTGGCTACCAAAACGCCGAAGCCTCTTACGCCGCTGTTGACGCTCTGGTTGACATGAATATCTACGTCAATGACCCGTACTGGGGCCTGACCGAAGAAGATAAAGCCGACTTTGTACCCGGTATCTTCATGCAAGACGTACACCCCGCTTTCAACAATATGCGCCTGGGCTTCCCGCCCAACCGCTCAATGGAAGTGCTGTACTACAACAAAACCTGGCTGGAAGAACTGGGCTACGACCCGGCCGTTATGGAAACCATCACCCCCGACCTGTTTGAAGAAATTGCCTGCGCCGCCGCCGATGCGGCCAATGGTGGCGATGCCCGGCAAGACAACGAAGGCGGTTACATCATCCGCTTTGACGCCTCGCAAGTGGCCGCTGCCGCCCTGGCTCGCGGCACTCAGGTACTCACTGAAGACGGCCTGGGTTACAACTATGACCGGCCCGAACTGGTTGACTACTTCACCCAAATCCGCCGCATGTACAAAAACGGCTGCGCCTGGATTTCAGGTGAACGCTACCACGACGCCGAATTTGCCGCCCGTCAGGGTATTTTCTATATCGGCTCCACCTCCGGCCTGCCCTATGCGCAGGGCAGTCTGGATGATGCCGAAAACACCGACGAATGGGGCATTGCGCCGCAACCCTACACCACCGATACCCCGCACCAAAACCTGTACGGCGGCAGCGTGATGATGCCCAAAGGCACGCCCGAAAACGAACTGGCTACCTGGCTCTTCGTTAAATGGTACACCAGCCCCGAAGCGCAAAAAATGTGGGTGGAAGCCTCTAACTACTTCTCCCCGCGCTACAGCGTCGCGCCCTTGCTGGCAGACTACATTGCCGGCAACCCCAAGTACCAAACCGCTTTAAGCCTGTTGCCCTACGCCAGCTTTGAACCGCAACTCATTTCTTACCAGGATGTCCGCAACGCCGTCAACGACGCCTTCCAGGAAATCATCAATACCGATGTAGACATTGAAAGCCGCCTGGCCGACCTGGACGCCCAGGCCGCTGAAATTCACGCCGAAGCAACCCAGTAAGTTTGTTGGAGTTAATCTTGTGGGGGCGCACAGCCAATGTGCGCTCCCATTTTCATGAGCCGTTTCCCGCAGGGGCGCGATGCAATCGCGCCCCTGCAAGGCCCGACGCGGGGGCGGTTCACGAACCGCCCCCGCTCACAGAAAAACCGGAGAAACCCATGATGCTGTGCCTGCACCATAACGATGCCGACGGCCTGTGCGCCGGGGCCATCGTCCGGCGGCGCTACGGCGACGCCGTGGAACTCATCGAAACCAACTACGGCCGGGCCGTCCCCTGGGATAAAATAGCGCCGGCCCCAACCGTCATCATCACTGATTTTTCCTTGCCCAAAGCCGATATGCTCAAAATTTACCATGACAAAGGCCGGAACTTCATCTGGATTGACCACCACATTTCGGCCATGAAAGAAATGAGCGACCAGCCGGACATCGCTGGCCTGCGCACCCTGAACGAAGCCGCCTGCGTCCTGACCTGGCAATACTTTTTCCCCGATGAAGCGGTGCCGCCCGCCGTCCGTTACATCGGCGACAGAGACATTTGGCGATTCGCCTATCCCCAAACCAAAGCCTTTTCCGAAGGACTCTTTTACGCCGATACCCACGCTGCCAACGATGCCTTGTGGCATGCCCTCTTCAATAATGATGAGGCGACCATACAATCGCTGCTGGAACGCGGCCGAATTTTGCTGGAGGCCCGCTTAACCGGCATTGCCCGGCGAGTGCAGGGCCACGGCTTTGAAACAACCTTCAACGGCTACCGGACGCTGGCTGTCAATCTGCCTTCCTCCGGCGATGTGGGGCATCACATTTGCGCCCTGGGCTATGACGTGGCCTATGTCTACAGCGAATCCCGGCAAGACGGCGTTGTTTATACCTGTGTCACCCTCTATTCAGAAACCACAGACGTATCCGTGTTGGCAAAAAAATACGGCGGCGGCGGGCATAAAGGGGCCGCCGGTTTCCGCTTTGTGCGCCAGGGCAGCTCCCCCTTCCCCCCGGCATAAGCCCGCGTCCGGATTTATTCCGGCGTTTCGTATTTGAACCAAAATCATCTATAATTTAAATACTGGAGTTGTTTTTAATTTGACGGGAGGAAAAATGCCACGTTTGTTGCGCCTGTCTCTGCTGTTACTGGCCTTGCTGCTCATCCCCTCCGGCGTTTTGCTGGCCCAGGACAAAACCCTGGTCTGGAACCGCTATGATGTGAACATCAAGGTTATGCCCAATGCTGATATGGAAATTGAGGAAATTCAGGAGATTATGTTCACCAACGGCTCATTTCACTTCGGCTATCGGTCTGTTCCGTTGGACAGAGTGGAGAGCCTTCGCAATATTCGCATATACGAAAGACAGGGCGACCGCTTGCTGGAATACAAATCCGCCTCCGGCGAAGCGCCCTACACCTTCAAAACCTGGCAGGAAGGGGGCGAGCAGGTCATTCGCTGGTACTTCCCCGAAACATCATCCTCCAGCCACACCTACGTCATTCGATACACCGTTACCGGCGGCCTGCGCATTTATGACGACGGCGACCAGGTGTGGTGGAAGGCCATTGGCGCTGACCACAGCTTTCCGATTGTCAATTCGCTGGTGCGGATTGAACTGCCGACAACGTTTCGCGCGGACAAACTGCTCACCGAAACCTACGGCGTAGACGGCGCCTCAAGTTATGCGGCCAGTGGCTCAACGGCCATGTTTTCTGTCGCCGATATTCGGCCTGACCAGGAATTTGAGGTGCGGGTGCAGTTTCCGCATGGCGCTGTGCGGGCGCAGGCCCCCGCATGGCAGGCCGCAGACGATGCCCGGCGCGCCGCCCAGGAAAAATACGGCCCCGTCTTCGATGTGGGTTTGCTGGCTTTGGGCCTGCTGCTGCTGTTCGGCGGGCCGATGGGCATTTATGCGCTGTGGTATCTGAAAGGCAAAGACGCGCCGGTTGGCCTTGTCTCCGATTATATCTCTGAACCGCCCGACGACCTGGCCCCCGGCGTGGTGGGCACGCTGGTTGATGAGCAGGCCGATATGCAAGATATCTTGGCGACACTGGTTGATTTGGCCCGGCGCGGGGTATTGCACATTGAAGAGGTGAACGAGCAGGGCTTTTTGGGCATCGGCTCCCACCGGGATTTTACCTTCCACCTGCAAAACGGCGAGGCCGCCGCTGCCCCGTATGAGCAAACACTGGTCAAAGAGATTTTTGGTTCAAAAAAAACAAGGAAATTATCCTCATTAAAACAGGAATTTTATCAGGCCCTGCCCAAATTGCGGAGGCAGTTTTACGATGATGTTGTACAGGCCGGATACTTCCCCGGCAACCCCCGGCGAACCCGCACCCTGTACATGGGTTTGGGGGTGGCGGCGCTCATTGTCAGTATTATGTTAAGTGTTGGCCTGTTCGTCTTTACCGCCGAATATTCCGGCATGGCAATTTGCCCCTCTGCGGCCATGATACTGACCGCCATTGTTTTGATTGTGGTGGGCCGCCATATGCCCAAAAAGACGCGCCTCGGCGCGGAAGAGGCGGCCAAATGGGAGGCCTTCAAAAAGTACCTGAAAAGTATTGAACACTACGGCGGTCTGGAAGAAGCGAAATCGCAATTTGAAAAATATTTGCCGTATGCTATCGCCTTTGGCATTGAAAAAAACTTTCTGCGCCAATTTGAAAAGGTCGAAGCCCCGGCCCCCGCCTGGTACGGCCCGTACCCGCCAATTTATCGCGGCCCGCACTATTATGGCGGTCAGCATAGCGGCGCCCCCACGTTTGGCGGCAGCAACAAACCCACATTGGCCAGTGGGGGCGGCTCACCCACTTTAAGCGATATGAGCCGGGGGATGGGTACCTCGCTCAGTAGCATGTCTGCCGGTTTGGGCAGTATGTTAAGCGCGGCCGGGCGCACGTTCTCCAGCGCGCCGTCAAGCTCCGGTTCCGGCGGCGGGGGCGGGTTCAGCGGGGGCGGCTTTAGCGGGGGGGGCGGCGGAGGCGGCGGCAGCGCCGGCTTCGGCTAGAAATTCAGCGGTCAGCCTTTTGGCTGGTGGCCGAAAGCTGAAAGCGATTTTACAGGAGTGACTATGTTTGGAAGTGGTCGGACAATTGGCACCATCATTATTTTAGGCGGCCTGCTGGTGGCTTGCGGCGGGTCGACGTTGGCGGTTGTTTCTGTGAGCGCAGACCCCAACGGCACTACCGGCGGTATTGTGCTGGGCGTTGTCCTGTCGTTGCTGATAGCGGCCCCCTTGCTGGGCGGCGGCAGCGTTTTGTTTTGGCGCGGTAAAAAGGAACTGGCTGAACTGGACCGTATTCAAAAACAGAAAGGTATTCTGAATATGATAAAAACCCAGGGCCAGATTGATATTGGCGATGTGGTGCTGGAGCTGGACATTGATACCGAAGAAGTGAAATCGCTGATTTACGATTTGGTGGGCCGGGGGTTGTTTCACGGCTACATCAATTGGGATGACGGCATTCTGTATTCAAGGCAGGTTTCTACCTTGCAGGGCAGCACCACCTGCCCCAATTGCGGCGGCGAACAGGAATTTGTGGGCCAAGGCATTGTGCAGTGCCGCTATTGCGGGGCGCAGGTGTTTTTGTAAGGTCGGCTTTCAGCAATCAACTTTCAGCCGCTGACCCGAAGCTCGAAATCTGAAATCAAAAATCTGTTTCTTAAAGGAGGAAGTAGATGGACTTTAACCGAACCATTGACGATTCGATGAGTAATTTTGAACAATTGCTGAAAAAAATCCCCGGCTATAGCGGCTACAAGGAAAAAGAACAGCGCCGGGAGGCCGATACCTTGCTGCGCGAGTATCTGGCCCGCGAACTGGAGGCGCAGTGGGCCGCCATGAACGACCTGAAATCGCAAATGTTGACAGGCCCGGCCATGTCTCAGCTTGACGATATGGGGCGCGTCAGCCGCAAGCTGCAAACCCTCATAGACAAAGTCAGGGCGGCGGCGCAAGGCTATGCCGGTTTCTTCGATGCGGTGAAGGTGAAAGAAGACGAACTGGACGCCCTGTACGACTTTGATGAAGCCATGCTGGAGCGGGTTGCCGGCCTGAGCGAAGGCGTTGACGCCGTTCAAACCGCGCTGGACGAGGGCGAATCGGTGGCGGCAGCCGTGAGAAATCTGAAAAAACTGGTGGATAGCCTGCTGGAAGCCTTCCGGAAACGACGTGATGTGATTATTGATTCATTCTAAATGCAGAAAGGGGAATTGAACAATGCCGAAAGTATTTGATGTCATTGAATATCCGAACGAAATGAAAAACCGGCTGGTGCAGCGTTTCCCGGAACGTGGGGCGGGCCATTTTAAAATCGGCTCGCAGGTGGTGGTCAGAACCGGACAAGCTGTCGTGTTCTTCAGAGACGGCAAATCGCTGGATACCTTTGGCCCGGGCCGGCACACCATCACCACGGCCAATATTCCGCTGTTGACCAATTTGCTGGGCAGAGCGGCCTTTGGCGGCAAAAACCCCTTTACCGCCGAAGTGTACTTTGTCAGCACCCGCGAACTGACCTCGCAGGGGTGGGGCACGCGCCAGCCGATGGCTATGCAAACGCCGGGGCAGGGGTTGGGCTGGCTGTTGCTGGGGGCGCACGGAACCTTCGGCGTGCAAATAACCGACCCGCAAACGTTTGTGGGCCGGTTTGTGGGCGCGCAGGGTTCCTTCGATATGCGCACCTTTAAAGAGCGGCTGGTGAACGCTATTGTCCAGTCTGCCACCGACTGGTTTGCCGAGGTGAACCCCGGTTCGCTGATGAAGGCCCAAAGCCTGCTGGATGAAATGGCCGCCGCCATTGAAGTGAAGGCGCAGGACCAGTTTGAGGCGCTGGGCATGGCGCTGAAAAACATCACCATCGGCGGCCTGAGTCCGCTGGAAACCTCTGCCGACAAGCTGAAGACGATGGGTCTGCTGAATGCCCAAATGTATATGCAGCTTAAAGCTCTGGATGCTATGGAGAACGCCTCGCAAGGGGGCGGCGGCGGATTGGCCGGGGCCGGTATGGGCCTGGGAGCCGGTATGGGGATGGGGGCCGGTATGGCCCAGATGATGTCCGGCATTATGGGCGGGCAGCAGCAGGCTAAACCGCAGCAGGCGCAGGCCGGTGCCTCCAAAGCCGTCCCGGAAATTATGACCACCATCGAAGCCGCCGAATATCTGAAAGTGGCCGTCGAGGATATTATTGCCATGATTCAGGCCGGTGATTTGAAGGCCAAAAAAATCGGCTCGCAGTACCGCATCAGCAAAAAAGCCATCGACAATTATTTGACGAGTTAGGGCAACAGGCTACAATGAGAGTGGCGATTCCGGGCAGCCGAAATCGCCACTTTTTTAAAAGGCGGTCAGCTATCAGCCTTCAGGCAGAGGCTGGCGGCTGATAGTTGATAGCTATTTTCGGAGGAGAAGCGGCTGTGTCGTCAATAATAAATGTAGATTCGTATCTGGATGAAATTTTGCTGACCGAAGAAGAACTCCAAACCCGTATCGCCGAGCTGGGCGCGCGAATTTCTGTCGATTACAAAGGCAGAAATTTGCTTTTGCTGTGCGTATTAAAAGGGGGGGTGCTGTTTTTAACCGACCTGATGCGCCACATAACCGTCCCGCACGAAATCGACTTTATGGCCGTCTCCAGTTATGGGCGCGGGGTGCGGGAAACAACCGGCGTTGTTCGCATAGTAAAAGACCTTGACGAACCCATCGAAAGCAAACACATCCTGATTGTGGAAGATATTATCGATAGCGGGGTGACGCTCAGTTACCTGCTGCAATTGCTGATGCCGAGGAACCCGGCCAGTTTGAAGATATGCACGCTGCTGAACAAATGGCAAAAGCGCACGGTTGAAATTCCCGTTGATTATGTGGGCTTTGATATTGAAGACAAATTTGTTTTTGGCTATGGGCTTGACCTGGATGAGCGGTATCGAAATTTATCTTATATCGGGGTTGCCAAAGTGCCGGCTGAATAGAAGTTGGGGCGGGGGGTCAAGGGGTTTTGGGCAGCAGGGCAGCCAGGGTTTTGGCCGTTTGCCGGGTATAAATCCAGATGGGGCCGGGTTTTTTGCCTGCATCAAATACAACGGCCAGAAAATAATTCCGGTTTACATCAACCGAATAGATGTTGTAGATGTTGCCCTCGTGATAACTTGAGCGAAAGGTGGCGTTGTTGTCCCCCAGCAGCGAAGCCAGTTCGGCCACGGCCAGAAAATTATCGGCCACAAACGTAGCCAGT
>JAJRUC010000498.1 GCA_024278015.1 Chloroflexota bacterium | reverse complement strand
GTAAATCACGGTGTTTTACCCCCTCCCCGCTTCGCGTCCCCCGCTGTCGGGGGAGGAGCTAATTCCCCCCGCTTGAGGGCGCGAAGCGGTTTCTTCATCAGGGACTGAGGGGGGTAAAATGTTGCAACTGCGTAAGTCCTGACTCAATCAATTTGCAGGGGAACCATCACGTGCGTTTCGCCGCGACTGGTGTGCCAGGTGATGGGGAAATTCAGGTTGGTGAGGATATTCAGGACTTTGGCATTGTCGGCTCTTATCCAGGCTTCAAATTGGGTGATGCCCATACTCAGGGCCACATCGGCCAGCAGGCGCAGCAAATATTTGCCCAGGCCGGCGTTTTGGTAATCATCACGCACCACGATGGCCGCTTCGGCAGCGATGTCGGTGGCGGCAGCCCGGCTAAAACGGGCCACACCGATGGCGTGGTCGCCGTCGTCGGCGTGAACAAGGGCCACAAGGGCTACTTGCCGGTCAGAATCCAGATGCGACAGGACCGTTGCCTGCTCCCAAACCTGCTTTTCGGTGACGGTGGGCGGAATGGCATGGAAGCGCAACAATTTTGTCTCTTCAGAAAGGTGATGGTACAGGTCAACCAGCAAGGCTGTGTCATCATCAACCACCCGGCGGATGGTGATGTCTTCGCCGTTGCGAAGAGTAAACTGGCGCGATTCGTTCATAAGTTGCCTTCAAAAAAGATTGTTCTCTATTCATTTTATCGCAAAATCGAAATTTTTTCAATGTTACACCGTTACAGAAAGGCAAGGGCGGCGCGCGCCGCCCCTGCAAATTTGTTCAATCAACGCCTGGGCCGAAGAATTAGTACGTGTTATCTACGGCCTGAATGTCCGGCCGGGGCCGGGGCTGTTGCGACGCCATAATTTCCGGCAGCAACTGGGCCATCAGCAAAGTAGATAAGGCCGAATTTTCCTGCCCCTGATTGTTGACCAGCACCGGGCGGGGGGCTTGCTGCATTAATTTTTGGGCCACTTGCAGCCGGCGGCGTTCAAGCTGGTACTGCAAAACCGCTTTGTTATCATGATAGGCCCGGCCCAAACTGCTCAGGGCGCGGGCTTCGTTTTCGGCGGATTTTAACTCGGCCCGGCCTTTGGCTTCAATGTTCAGCCGAATTTTCTCGGCCTCGGCTTCGGCCTCTTGCAATTGGTGGGCCACATCTTCCCTGGCTTTGTTGATAGCCTCTTTCACATTAATTTTCTTTTCATCCCGTTCTTTTTTGGCCCGTTCAATCTCCATCAGCAGCGTATCGGTGCGACGTTTGTAAATTAGTTCCCATTCCTTTTCATAGGCGACCAATTCCTTCGAGACCCGCTCGCGGGTAGCCAGGTTTTCCCGATACTGCTCCGGCAATTGCACATCGGGGATATTGGCCCCGGTCAGTTTTACCCCATAGCGACTCATTTGTTTGTTGAGGTAAATTTGCATATCGCCCACGTCGCTGCCCCGTAAATCGTAGGCGCGGGCGGTTTCCAGTTGGCGGCTGCGGCGACGAATGGCATCTTGCACCACGCTGCTCAACACCAGGTCAAAATTGCCGGCCCCAATGTGCCTGACAAACAGAACGGGGTCTATAATGCGGAATTTGAGGAAAAATTCAATCGACTTGAGGGGCACGTTCTCCTTGGTGGGGCAGGCCAGCACCGGCGCGGTGTACGGAATTTCGGTAGAAGTGTCTACAATAAACTCCACCTTTTCCCAGGGCCACCACAGCAAATGTCGCCCCGGCGCAAGCGTGCCTTCTATTTTGCCGTACCGAGAATAAATGCCGGTGGTGCCCTGTTCAATTTCGACAATGGCGCTGCGCCACAGGCTCGCTGCGCCAATCAGCGCCAGAAAGCCGCCAAACGCAATGCCGGCACAGATAAAGAAGGTGGCGTTGAAGAACAGGCCGCTGACAAGACTGTAAAATGCCAGCACAAACCACATCAGCCACCCGAAGTTACGCTTTTCTTTGGGGATAACCACCGGCACCAATGCGCCGTCATCGCCGGAGCGCAAAAGTTGCTGCACATTTTGCCACGTAGAAACCATTTCCTTGATTTTAGAAAAATCCTGGCGTCTCACCGTTGTCATACCACCCCTCCTTCCGGCGTCAATTCATCGTTGAGCAAGCTATCGATTTGCTTGCGCCGGTCCCGAATACGGGCTTCTGTTTCTTGCAGATGCTGCCGGATAAAGTCTATTTCTGTCGCAGAGTACAGGGGTTCATCTTTCAAACCCATCATTTGTTTGGTCAAGGCCATGTAATCTATACTGTTGTCCGCCGTCGCCCCCAGATTGATGATTTGGGGCAATTTATCGGCGACGGTCTCTATGGCTTCCAGCGCTTCCTGCTGGTAGCGATACTCCAGAATCTCCGGGTAGCGCCCGCTGTTGATGGCTTTTATGTCAAGTGATTGCGCTTGCAGCAAGGCGGCGTTGGCCTGGGCTTCACTTTCGGCTTCTATCAGGCGTTGCCGGGTGTAGGCGTTGGCCTGGTTGGTGGCTTTTTCTTTGGCGGTATCAATCTGAGCCTGAAAAGTGGCAATTTCGGCTTTGATAAT
>JAJRUC010000497.1 GCA_024278015.1 Chloroflexota bacterium | reverse complement strand
GATTCCAGACGACGTTCCCCGCTTGCAGGGGAGGCGGGGCGGCGGTGGGGGGGGCGACGGTCTGCGTCTGCGCGCCGCCGGTTTCCGCGTCCACCGTGTATTGCATTGTGGCGCTGACGTAACCCAGCCCGGCGGGCAGGGCGTCGGTGATGACCATGCTGCTGTAGAGGCCGTTCTGGTCGTTCAACTGCGCCGCCAGGGTGAAGGTAATCAGGTCGCCGACGGTGGCGCTGGAGACGAGACTCTGCTTGAGGAAAAGGTCCTGCACGGTCACAAAGGCAATATCGGCAGCAATGTTGGTGTAGCGGCAGCCGGTATCGCAAACGGCGCGAGTCTCCACATTATTGATGTTGGTGCCGGTCGCCAAAACGGTGGCGGCGATGGTCGCCTGCCAGGTGTTGCCCCCGTTGGCTTGCAGGGTGAAGGTCGGCAGCAGGCGCCAGGTGATGGTGGTGACGCCCCCCACCGTCTGCGTCACCGGCGTAGAGCCGTCGCTGCCGTCAGAAGCGAAAATATTGGTGAAGTTGGTGCCCACCACATCGGTGACGACAATGTTGTCGGGGGCGTCGCCCGCCCCGGCGTTGGAGAGAACAATGGTCCACGAAATGCGCCCCCCCACTTTGCCCACCTGCGCCCGAGGCGCTTTGTCAAGGCGCAGCGAGGGGGTCAGCACGTTCAGGGCGCGGCCAAAGGTGGTTGTAAACGGCCCGGTGGTGGCGCAATTGGGGGCGTCGTTGTAGCTGAGGGTGGCGGTTAGAATCTGCCCGTCGGGGACGGGGCAGACGCCGGCCGTGCCGGTACTCTGCACCCGAAAGACCAGATTCATCACGTAAGGCGCAAAGGGGGCGGTGATGGCCCGCCCTGGAATGGTGATAGGCTTCCAGACCCAAACAGGCTTCCCCCCGGTGCCGGTGATAATCTGATCGGGCGCGGGCGTGCCGCCGATGGTTTGGCTGTAAACGTAGCCGGCCGGGATGGTGACGGTGAGGGTGCTGGAATAGGCCGCCGCCCCCCGGTTGGTGAGGGTAACGGTGATGTCTCCGCCGCAGGTCAACAGCGGGTCGGGGGGCACAAAGACGTCAATGTTGGGGCCGGTGACGAGGTTGGCGGTGTCTTGCGGCACCACGTCGCCGGTGCAGCCGTTGTAGTCGCAGCCGAAGGTGACGCGGGTGGTGTTGGTGGCCGCCAGGGTGCAGACATTGTTCGAGAGGGGGATGGTGCCGGTGATGTAAAAGACGTAAGGCGTGCCGTTATCTTCCAGATTGCCCAGAGACCAGGAAATGGTATCCCCTCCGCTGAGCTGGTAGGTGTAGGGGCTGTTCGTGGCTGTAATAAACTGAAACTCCGGCGGCCAGGTATCGTGCAGTTTGACGTTTTTAGCCACGTAAGAACGAGCGGCGGGATTGTTGCGCACGGTGATGCGCCACACAACCTGATCGCCCGGATTGGCGACAACCGTATCGCCAAAACCGCCCCCGGCCACCTTGCCCACCTTCTCCACCGACAGATTCGGCGTCCTGGTGCGCAGAGTGACGGCGTTTTCCTGATAGCCCAGTTGGTTGCCGCACGGCCCCTGCGCCGCAGCTTCGGCGAAGGCTTGCGGTTCGGTGGAGGTAGTACAGCCGCTGCGCACCGGAATCTGAATCCGCACAATGTACAAAGGCGGCAACTGCCGGAAGTAGGTCAGCACTTCGGTGGGGGCGGAAATCACCTTCCAGATGAGGAGCGTTTGGGTGGAGAAGGAGCCACCCTGAATAACGGGCGTAAAGTTGAGCGTGGTGGTCAGGATGGCCCCGGTCTCGTCCTCAATGGTCATGGTGAAGGGTACGCCGGGGGCAATATCCAGCGCTTCCAGCGTTTCGGTGATGGTCAGGTTGTACAGGCTCACGTCGGGCGAGGCGTTTTTGGTGGTAAATTCCACCTGCCCAATGTCGCAGGTGGGCAGGTCGGCGGTCTGGCCGTTGTTGGTCAGCAGGTAGGGGTCGGGGGTATCGAAATAAACATTCCCCTGCAACAGGCTGCACGAGTTGCCGAAGCAGTCATCCTTGACCGTGACGGTCACAGAGAGGGGGGTGCAACTGAAAATGGTGCCGGTAAAGGCGAAGCCAAGCTGCTGGTTGGGGCCAAGTTCGTCAATGGTCAACGCCACCGGGTTGGGGGCGGTAATGGGCAGCGCGCCGGCGAGCGTCACCCCGGCGGTCGGGTCATCGACGGTGTAGGTGTAAACCGAAATACCGCTCAGGACGTTGGTCAGCGACACGCCGTAGGCGGTGTAATTGCCGGTATTGGCGATGAAGGCTCGCCAGGCCACCTCTTTATCGCGCACGGTGTAGGCAATGGGGGTCACAAACAGGGTCAGGTTGGGGGCGCGATAGGTGTGCTGCCGGGCCGCGCTGTTGCCGTAGGGGAGGAGGCACAGACTGCGGAAGGTGACGCCCGCGTTCCAGCCCGAATCGCCGGTGCAGGGCACATCCAGCAAAAATTGAATTGCGCCGTCAGCGTCCAAATTAGAGGCCGGGGGGAAGGTGAAGGTGATGACCCCCCGCCCGCCGCCGATGGTCGGATTGTTGGTGACGGTCATCACACCCATAGCCGCCGGAAGCAAACCGCCGGAAGGGGTGAACACGCCGTGGGCCAAAATCGACTCGATTTCGGCGGTGGTGGCGGTGAAGGTGACCACCACGTTGTCGGTCACGCGGGTCGCCTGGCCGCCGGTGACGTTGAGCGTGACCACGTTGGTGCGGCAGCGATTTAAGACGGGCGGGTCGAGGTTTACTTGCAAATCGCCCCGGCTGATGTTAAGCGGGATGAAATTGTTGAAGGTGCCGTTGCCCGTACAGGCGCCGGCGTCGCTAACGCCGGGCAGGTACAGTTCGTGCCAGGCTTTGAACGTCCGGCTGACCACACCGGCCAAAGCGGCGTCATCCACCTGGGCGGTATAGGTTAAATACAGGGTAAAGTTTTGGGTGGGGGCCAGAGCGGCCTGCAAGCCGCCCAAATTCACCACAAGCTGGTTGCCGACAACAGAGTAAACCGCATTGGCGGTGTAATCAACTGCGCCGGCGGCGGTGGTCACAATTGTCACCGTCAACGCGCCGAGCCATGTCATATAGGTGGGGCCGGGCAGAGAGTCCGCGCCGGCGGAACCCATGGCATCGGTAAAGACGGCCCCCGTCCATGTCACCACCGTGTAACCGGCCACGCGATAGTTGGCGTTAAGGGTAAAACCGCCGGGGCCGCAGGTCTCCACCGAGCCGGGGGTGGCGCTGCCCGCAGTCACGCCTTCGTTGTTAATGACCACGGTATTCTTCTGAGCCGAATCGCTCAACGGGCCGCAGGTGGGGCAGGTCTGGTCGGCCCGGGCCTGCACGTTGTTGGCAAAGCTCTGGCCGGCCCCGCACGTTCCCGCGCCCACGGTGTCTGTTACCCGGATGTGGTAGGTCAGGGTTTGCACAAAGGTCGTACCCGGTATATTGGGCGGGTCGT
>JAJRUC010000496.1 GCA_024278015.1 Chloroflexota bacterium | reverse complement strand
GTAGCCACCCCACCTTCCACCCGCTGCAAAAAATCCACCAACAACGCCTGCCGGGAAACCGGCCGCCCCAAAACGGCCAGCAAACTGGTCGGCGGCGTCTCGCCAGCAGGCAACTGTTCCGGCGGGATGTTGACATTCAGGCCAATACCTAGCACGACGCTGCGGATACGGCCGTCCTCCCCCACATCCCCTTCCAGCAGCAGCCCGCCCACCTTGTGCCACACGCCCCCTACCTTAATAACCAAGTCATTGGGCCATTTGATGCCGACAGGCACGGCCGTTTCTCCCTCCACCGCCTCCGCCATGGCCACACTGGCAATCATCGTCAGCCAATTCGCCTGTTCCGCCGGCCAGTCAGGCTTAAACAGCAGGGACAGCAGCAGTGACGATCCGGCGGGCGCTTCCCAACGCCGCTGTAACCGCCCTTTACCCTGACTTTGAAAATCAGTCGCCACCACCGTTCCGGCTGGCACGTCGCCTTGAGCCGCCCGCTCTTTGAGGAACTCGTTGGTGGAATCAATTTCCGGCAGGTAGATATAGTTTTTGCCGAGCCATTGGGTATTGAGGTTGGGGGTTACGGCCGTTTCCTGCAAATCATCAATCATATTCCCAATTATACCCCATGATTAGTTTGACAGGGGATAGTCACAGCCTATAATTGGAGCAGTAAATTTAGCCATTGATGTACTCAAGAATAACCAATACATTTTACATAACAACAATCATGCCCTGGTGAAGTGAGAGTAGAGGAAATGATTTCAGACCCATCCCCCCCATCAGCCGGTTCTTCTCAAACGGATGATACCTTTTGGACAGCTTTATTTGAGCAGGAAGAAACTATCGCCACGGCCGTCGAGTCCCCACCCTTAATCGAACCGGAAGAAACCTGGACCGCCCCGGAAACACCGCCAGTAAACGGCCGTCCCCACCAACCCGACAAAAAAACCCTGACCGAACCCAATCCCTGGCACGCCGCCCAAACCCTGCACCAAGCCGACGACACTGTGCAGCTCACCATCACCGGTTACAACAAAGGGGGCTTACTCGTCATGTGGCACAATCTGCAAGGCTTTGTCCCGGCCTCTCAATTGGTCGATTTTCCTCAGTTTCACCTGGAATCAGAGCGGATGAAAGCCTTGCGCCAATGGCACAATCAGCCGATCACCCTCAAAATCATCGAAATCGATCCGGCCCAAAACAGGTTGATTTTTTCCGAACGGGCCGCCCTCATCGAAGCCAGCCAGCGCGCCAACCTTTTCAACCGCATCGAGCCAGGCCAGGTTTTAGAAGGCGTCATCACCAATCTGACCAATTTTGGTGCGTTTGTAGATTTGGGCGGCGTCGAAGGCTTAATTCACATCTCCGAACTTTCCTGGAGCCGGGTCACTCATCCCAGCGCTATCGTCAAACCGGGGCAGCCCGTTACCGTCAAAGTGCTTAACGTCAATCACCGGGACGAACGCATCGCCCTCAGCCTGAAGCGTCTCAAGCAAAACCCCTGGCAAACCGTCAACCAACAGTACCAACCCGGTCAACTCATCGAAGGCGTCGTCAGCAACGTCGTCAGCTTTGGCGCCTTTGTACAAATCGAAGACGAACTGGAAGGGCTGATCCATATCTCGGAATTGGCCGAGGGCAGTTTTTTACATCCGCGCGACGTGGTGCGCAAAGGCGAAAAAGTGGTCACCCGCGTTCTCTACGTAGATGGCGACGCCAAACGGCTGGCGCTCAGTCTGCGCCGTGTTAATCAAGAAGATTAATCATGTTGTAGGGCGATTTGGCAAATCGCCCTACATATCAAATTTATGGCGCGTTCCAAATCATCCAACGGCCGTCGTAAGAAAAAATCTCCCCCCGAAACACCCCCTACCTGGGACGAACGTCTGATCAACAGCCTGACCCCTTGGCGCGTGGAAATTATAGGGGGCGGCATCTTCCTCGGCGCCATGCTCATCTTCATGGCCCTGCTCAGTCTGCCCGAAAACGCCTGCCCCGGCGTGTTCATCTGCCTCTTCCGCGAACTGTTCGGCTGGGGCGCATATCCATTGCTCCTCTCCATCGCCGCCGGCGGCCTCTACCTGACCCTGCGCAAAGTGGACCACCCCTACCACCCGCGCATCTCCCAGGTGATTGGCTTTGAACTGCTTCTGCTCACCCTCTTGCCACTCAGCTTCATCATCAGCGGGGCGACGCTGCCGGAAGCCCATTTGGGCAAAGGGGGCGGATTGGTCGGCTGGGCGCTCTCCGTTCCGCTCCTCGATTTTTTCGGCTCCATCCTGACCGGCCTCTTCTACCTGGCGCTGCTGGCCTACAGCGTCAGCCTGCTGGTAGGCTTTGGTTATGATGATTTGCTGGCCTGGCTGAATCACCTCTCCCAACAATTGCAGCAGTGGGCCGAGAAGGTGGCCCCGCAGGAGCGGGAAGCACAGCCCACGGCGGTATCCCCCATCCCGCCGCCCATCATGGCCGATGAAGTAAATGTGATTGAGGAAACGGCCGTCCACGCCGAACCACCCATCCGCGGCCGCGATCCCCGCCTGCCCCCCATCACCCTCCTGGAAGAAGGTACCACCGTCACCCTCTCCCCCACCGACATTGACGCCAAAGCCCACACCATTGAAGAAACCCTGACCCATTTCGGACTGACCGGCAAAGTAACCCAGATTCAGCGCGGCCCGGCTGTCACCCAGTTCGGCGTGGAACCGGGCTACATCGAAAAACCCGGCCCCGACGGGAAAATCAAACGGCAAAAAATCCGCGTCGGCCAGATTGCCGCCCTGCGCAAGGATTTGGCCTTGGCTCTGGCCGCCCAACGGCTGCGCATCCAGGCTCCCGTACCCGGCAAAGGCGTCGTGGGCATCGAAGTACCTAACGATGAAATCAGCATTGTCCGCCTGCGCCGGATTATTGAATCGGAAGCATTCTACAAACTGAATACGCCCACGGCCGTAGCCCTGGGCCGCGATGTTTCCGGCGAACCTGTCGCCATTGATCTGGCTAAAATGCCTCACCTGCTCATTGCCGGCACCACCGGCTCCGGCAAATCCGTCTCCATCGGCGCCATGATCGCCTGCCTCGTCTTCAACAACACCCCGGAAGAGCTGCATCTGGTCATGGTAGACCCAAAAAAGGTGGAATTTATCCGCTTCAACGGCCTGCCCCACCTCATCGGCGGCGTAGAAGTCGAGGCAGATCGGGCCGTCGGCGTTTTACGCTGGCTTACGGCCGAAATGGACCGGCGCTACGAACTGTTCTCCCAACTCAATGCCCGCAATCTCAGTGGCTACAACCGCAAAGCAGCCGGGATGAACGACCGGAAAAAGCTGCCGTACATTGCCGTTTTCATTGACGAACTGGCGGACTTGATGCACACCTATCCCGGCGACGTGGAACGCACTTTGTGCCGTCTGGCGCAAATGGCGCGGGCGACGGGGATTCATCTGGTGGTGGCGACGCAACGGCCGTCCACCGACGTCATTACCGGCCTCATCAAAGCCAACTTCCCCGCCCGCATCTCCTTCGCCGTCGCCTCCAGCACCGATTCCCGCGTCATTCTGGACAGCACCGGGGCGGACCAACTGCTGGGCAAGGGAGACATGCTCTTTTTGGCCCCCGACGCGCCGGCCCCCGTCCGCGTGCAGGGCGTCTTCGTCAATGACCACGAGATTGACCGCATCGTCAGCCATTGGCAAAACGTCATGCCGGACGACTTTGAACCCATGCCCGCCCCCTGGGAAAGCCTCATCGCCAAATACGCCCTTCTGGATGAAACGGACACCCTCTTGGAACAGGCGATTGACCTCATCCAGAAATACGACACCGTTTCCACCTCCCTCTTACAGCGCCGCCTACGCATCGGCTTCCCCCGCGCCGCCCGCATCATGGAACACCTCTACGAGATGGGCCTGGTAGAAGACCCCAAACACGGCGGCAAAACCCGCAAAACCTACGTAGACCCGGAAGACGAAGACCCCTTGGATAGTTATCTGGCCGACCAAAACGAGTAAACTTATGGATTTTGTTCTCCACAATCTACGCCTGAAAGAATTGGTAACCATTGTTCAGGAAAACAAAGCATTTTACGATGATTTTGTCAGTTTTCTGCAAGGCTACGAATATGCTACTGTCCTGGAATTTATTCAGGAACCCTCGGACGAGAAAGCGCAAGAAGTCATCAGCCAGTTTCTCTACCGAAAATCGGACGTTACACTTTATGATGGGCTGCTCCGCCCGTACACAAATTCAAAAGCCAAGTGGTATTTTTTGGCCTGGCTGCTCCGAGATGCGGCCACGCAGCGCTTGCAACCGCTCCTCAAAAATATGCCGGGAAGCAGTGCGGTCGAGAAGAAGACGTATTTATTAAATGAAATCCGAAAGTTTGTCGAGCCATTATTTCCGGAATCAGCCAGTTGGGAATGGGCGGCCGTCTCCGAAATTATGCTTACCCGACTGGAGGGCAGCCGTCGAGCTTTAAAAGGGACGCTGTTTGAGGAATTGGTCAGACGCAATTTGCGCCAAATCATTGAGGAAAACCATTTGTCTCTAACGGTAAGCAAGGGAGAAGTAAGGATTAGCGACGAAACTTACGACGTTCAGGTGGAGGGAGCATCTGGTACTGCACTTTTTCCGATAAAAACTCGTGAAACGATGGGCGGCGGACACGCACTGCTTTTTACCCGCGACATTTACCAGTCAATTTATACGGCCGTAGAAAAAGGTTACGTCTGTATTCCTGTGGTCATTGCTGAATCATGGGGTGGGAATCTGGATGATTTACGCTCGGAACTTTACATTTACATTCAAGCAAACCCCAATCAAATGGCCGAGATCGAGCCAATTTTACGACAAAAATTGCGCGAACTTCTCCCCGTGTTGCAAGAATTGGCCTGACACTATACCAACAGAGGAAGCTGGGTTAATCTGCTTCGCGCCATATCACAATACTGGGCATTACAATCAATACCGATATATTGTCGCCCCAATTTTTGGGCCACCACAGCCACTGTGCCGCTGCCTATAAAGGGGTCAAGAACAACGCCTTGCGGCGGACAGCCTGCTTTAACGCATAATTCGACCAACTTTTCCGGGAACACGGCGAAATGTGCCTCACGAAACTTGGACAGGGAAATACTCCAAACGGTGCGGCGGTTACGGCCTTTGGGGTGAAATGCCTGGTCCCAACGGCCGTTATGCAAATTGGGATTACCGCCATATTTACCATCTTCAGGCGTACCGTTCACTTTTCCAAAATGATTGCGCCCCCCCTTCATTTTGCTTTTTTCCGTAAACGTCACATGCGGCTCCCGAATGGCGTCCACATCATAATAGTAATTCTTGTTTTTCACAAACAAAAAAAGATACTCGTGATCAGTCGTCGGGCGATTTTTAACAGATGAAGGCATCGCATTTGGCTTGTGCCAAATGATGTCAGAGCGCAACAGCCAGCCCTGCCCTTTCAAGGCCAATGCCACCCGCCACGGCATCCCCAGCAGCTCCCCGTCAATATACTTGTCTCCCAAATTCAGCCAGAATGTGCCGTCATCCGTTAAAACACGGTGACATTCGGCAAAAATTGTCAATAAATTATCAATGTATTCCGCCGGTTCGTTTTCCGCACCAATCTGGTTTTCCACTGCGTAGTTTCTTTGCTTAAAATATGGTGGGCTGGTGACTAAACAATTAACCGATTTAGCCGGTAGCTCTTTTAATTTATCTCTGGCGTCGCCACAAATAATTGTGTTTGTAAAACAAGTAATCTGAGACATTTCGTTCCTGTCCTGAAAGCTATTTCTATTCACCAGATACGGCCGTACCACAAATCCAACTCTAAAAAGATAATACCCCGGCACGATCAAAAATACAAGCACATCCGTTCTTATCAAATAACTCGTAAAACAAAAAGCCTCTCACACGAGAGGCTCTGATCACCGAAAACTGCTTCCTGAAAACTGCCTACCCTCCGGCAAACGCCTGAAAGGTCGTCAACGTCGCCTGGCTGGCCAAATCAAACCAGGTACCAGGGAATAGACCTAAAACAAAAGTGGCCACCACAGCTATCCCCAGACCCAACTTCAAGGCCCGTTTGGTCACAACCTCTGTCTCTCCTTCATACATATACATCAGGAAGACGACGCGCAAATAATAAAAAGCAGAAACCACACTCATCACCACACCCAGCACAGTCAGCCAACCTAATTCCGATTCCAGAGCGGTGCGGAAAACGTAAAACTTGGCCGAAAATCCACCCGTGGGCGGCACACCGGCCAGCGACAACATCATAAAAGCCATCGCCAATGACAGCCAGGGATGCCGTGCTGCCAGACCTTTGTAATCATCCAGCATAACGCCTTCACCCTGTTTATGTTCCACAGCAATGACGACAGCAAACGCACCTAAATTGGTGAACAGATAGGCAAACATGTAAAAGAGAGCGGCGCTAACGCCGTTGGGGTTATTGTAACTGGCGGCCACGGCAATCAAAATGAAACCGGCGTGGGCAATGCTGGAATAGGCCAACATACGCTTGATATTGGTCTGGACGATAGCCAGCAAATTCCCCACAATCAAGGTCAAGGTTGCCAGAATAATAATGGCCCCCACCCACACGTCAGACAGATGGGCCAGCGCGGTGACAAAAACGCGGATCATGGCGGCAAATCCGGCCACTTTTGCCCCTACAGACATGAAAGCTGTCACCGTAGTAGGCGCGCCTTCGTACACATCGGGCGTCCACATGTGGAAGGGCACGGCCGCTACTTTGAAGGCAAAACCAACGAGGAGGAAGGCTACGGCCGTTAACCCCAACACCTCATTCACGTCAATCGCCGCAAAAATACCCGGCAGCGAGGTCGTCCCCGTCGCGCCATAGGCCAGGGCAATGCCAAACACAAAAATAGCCGAGGAAAACGCCCCCAGAATGAAATATTTCATCGCCGCTTCTTCCGATTCCGGCCGCGGCCAGGCAAAGCCGGAGAGAATGTAGAGCGGGATGGACAGCACTTCCAACGCCAGGAAAACCAGAATCAAATCGTTAGCCATCCCCATGAGCATCATCCCGCCCAAAGAGAAGAGCAGCAGCATATAATACTCCGGCTTATCCAGGCCGTTACGCTGCAAAAATCCAACGGAAATCAGAACGGCCAGGATACCGGTCAAAATAAGGGTGATATTGAGGAAAGTGGCGTAATTATCCACCACAATCATGGGTGTGCCCCCTTCAGGGATGAAGGTTCCCCCGCTAAAACCCCACATACCGGCCGTTTGCACCAGGGCTACCAGCAAAGTAATGATGGCTACCCAGGCCGCCCAACTTTTCTTATCCTTATCTACAAAAAGGTCAACAATCATCGCCAAAATAGCCCCGCCCAACACAATAATAACCGGGGCAATAATAGCTAGATTAATCGAAGGAACTTGAAAATCCATAATGTGTTTTCAACCTTTCTTGGTTTGATCTAATCTTCACAAATATACCACAAGTGAGGGTAAACAGGTAATAAAATGATGCGTGAAAACGTGAT
>JAJRUC010000495.1 GCA_024278015.1 Chloroflexota bacterium | reverse complement strand
GGGACGACTCTTGTGGTCGCCCAAATTCGGGCTGAAACACAGGGCAACCACAAGGGTTGTCCCTACCCCGAACCAACATATATCAGTGAAAAACCATGTTCGTTTGTGACGCAGTTGAGTATATATCCGGTTTGCGATTGCCTGACGGCTGTGAATTAGTGGTTTTTCCGGCTTGGTTTAAATATCGAGAAATTTCCGTTTGCCGTTGCGGCCAATTGCGAGCCGTTGTAAATGCGAGCTTCCAGATTGGCAACGGATTTACCGCGATTAATAATTTTGGAGATGCATGTGATGGTTCCGGATTTTACCGGACGATAATAGTTGATTTTAATTTCAATGGTGGCGCAAATTTCACCCTCATTAAGGCCGGGGTAAAGCGCCGCGCCCATGCCGGTATCTGCCAGCGAATAAATTACCCCGCCGTGAATGACATGATGAGGGTTAAACAGCGTTTCGTCGGCCTCCAGAGAGCATACGCTGGAGCCGTTTTCCTGCGCTTCGATTTTCAGCCCGATTAAATCACCATAGGGATGATGCATGGTTGTCTCCGGGAATTTCAACATATACGTAATTATTTTGTATGTCCATCAGCGGGGGAAATGTCATTGCGAGCGCAGCGAAGCAATCTCCGGTTGTTGCTTCAGCCCTGCGGGCCTCGCAATGACACCCTGAATAATTACTGTTGTTATTTTAACTGGGTTCGATTGTAGCCCAAAATGCGGCGGGCAATAATGAGGGTGTTGATTTGGCCGGTGCCTTCAAACAGGTCGTTGATTTTGGCGTCGCGCATCCACTTTTCGGCCAAAAACTCCCGCGAATAGCCGAGCGGCCCCAGAATTTCCACGGCTTGTTGGGTGATGAGGGTCACGGCTTTGCCCGCCTTGACTTTGGCCATACTTGATTCAAGGGGATTGGGCAGTTTTTGGTCCAGCATCCATGCGGCCCGCAAGGTTAGCAGCCAGGCAGCCTTAAGCTGACTTTCCATATCCATCACGTCGCGCTCAAGGGCGGTCAATTGGTGGCGCGGGGCGTTGTATCGAATGGTGATGCCGTTTTCCTTGAGCTTTTCTTTGGTAAATTCCAGGGCGGCCCGGCCAATACCGATGGCGCTGGCGGCCACCAGAGGCCGGGAGGCATCGAAAGTTTTCATGACCCCTTTAAAGCCTTTGGTTTTGCTGGTGTCTTTTACTTCCGGGTTGCCCAAAATATTGTCAAAGGGGATGCGGCAATCTTCAAAAACAATGGCGGCGGTATCGCTGGCCCGGATGCCGAGTTTGTGTTCCAGCTTGGTCACTTTCATGCCGGGGGTGTTCGCTTCCACCACAAAACTTTTGATGCCCCGCCGTCCGGCGCTGGGGTCTACCGTGGCCCACACCACCAAAATGCCGTCCGATTTTTCCGCCGCCATCAACCCGCTGGTGACGAAGATTTTTTCGCCGTTCAGCACCCATTCGCTGGTTTCGGGGTCAAGTCGGGCGGTGGTGCGAATGGCGGAGGTGTCCGAACCGGCGTGCGATTCAGTGATTGCCATTGCGCCCCATTTCGGCTCCCCTTCGGCAAAGCGAGTCAGGAATCGTTTTTTCTGCGCCGGCGTACCCACCGCTTCAATGGCAGACCCCGCCAGCGCGGCCATCGGCAGGCAAAGATAAATGCCGGCGTCGCCCCATGAGAGCATTTCAATCATGTACATCAAACCCATATAGTATTCGCCGGGCGTTTTGTCGTTCTTTCCCGCCGGGTCATCCGCTTGCTGTTTGTCCAGTTTGCGGAGCATACGCGCGGTTTGCATGCTGGTAAATTGCCAGGTGGCGTTGATGAAATCCCACGGTTTTTCGTGTTCTTTTTCGTCCATCTCCCGCGAGACGGGGCGCATCAGCCCTTCGGCAATCATTTGCAGTTGCGTGTTTTGCTGTTTAATTCTGTCTGAAAGCGAGAAGTCTATCATTGAGATTTCCTCCTGTGGGAGTAGTTGTCAGTTGTCAATGTTCGGTAATCAACCGTCAGTCGTCAACAAGCTGAATACTGACCGCTCTCTACACCATTGCCATACCGGTAAACGTAGCGAAGCCGCGCCCGTTGCGGAACCACAATTCGACGGGGTGTTCGCGGATGTAGCCGTGTCCGCCCAGCACCTGCACGCCGCCGTCGGTGACGGTCATAACCATGTCGTTGGCGTAGCGCCTGACCAGCGCGGCATCCGAAACAGCATCCAGCCCCTGGTCGAGCTTCCAGGCGGCTTCCCAAACCATCAGGCGGGTGGCGTCAATTTCCATCGCCATATCAGCCAGCATAAAGGCGATGGCCTGCCGGCCGGCAATCGGTTCGCCGAAGGCTTCGCGCTCTTTGGCGTAGGCCAGGGCGTATTCGTAGCCGGCGCGGGCCACGCCCACGGCCATAGCAGCCAACGCCACGTGGCTGTAACTTAACAGGCGGGCAAAATTAATGCCGGCCTCCCCTCCGAGTTTGTTTTCGGCGGGAACGCGGCAATTTTCCAGCTTGAGGGTGTAGGTGGGCAAGGCTTTCAGGCCCATATTTTTTTCTCTTGCGCCGATGGTCAAACCGGGCGTATCCTTGTCGATGATAAAGGCCTGCGATTGGCGGCCTTCACTGGCGTAAACCAGCAGATAGACGGCTTCGGCGGCCAGGGGGACGTATGCTTTCCGGCCGTTTAAAACGTAATGCCCGTCCTCTTTGACGGCTGTGGTGGTGAGTTGATACGGGTCGAAGGTGAGGTTCGGCTCAATGAGGGCCGCGCCGGCCGGCACAAAAGACATATCGCAAAACCGGGGCAGCAGGCGCTCTTTTTGGGCGTCGGTGCCGTATTCCAGCACCGGCGTCACCAGCAAATTGGGGGCCAACAAGCCAATGGCCGCGCTTAAATCGCCCCAGGCCAACTCTTCGGCGAAGAGGGCGCCGGTTAAGGCGGCGTGTTCGCCAAAACCGCCGTAGGCTTCGGGGATGTTGCTGGGGATAAGGCCCAGGTCCCAGCCCGCGTCAAGCAGGCCGGCGGGCAGTTGACCGGATTCATCGGCATCGCGCAACGATTTTCGTAAATCGCGCCCGGCGTAACGCCTGACGGCGTCAACCAGCATTTGCTGCTCTTCGGTTAAACTGAAAGAAATCATGCTACCTCCTTGTGAAAACAGGTTTCGGGTTTGGAGTTTCTCGTTTCCCAACTGAAAGCTGAAACAGTGTAACATGGGGGTGTTCTGTAAATGTTCCGGGGATAAAAAAACGGCCTCGATATGAGGCCGCTTGCAGTTACCGCAGGGTGTTGGCGGGGTAAAGCTATTCTATCAGCATGGATGATTTGGGGGCGGTATCCGGCAATTTAAAATCTGCACCGATGATAACCCGAATATCGACATCACTTTTAAGATTGGCGCTGCGGCGCACGTTTTCCGGGGCCACGTTGAAGAAGTTCACCAGCGTGCCCAGGGTGTATTCCTTGCCGCTGTAATCGACAATGACGGTGTGCGGATAGTTGCGGGTATCGGCGGGGCCAAACTGGGCAATTTCAAAGCCCTGGTCTTTAAGGAACAGCGCCGTTTCCGCATCAAGGCCATCGCCGTCAGTTCCGTTCTGGATGACAATTTTTGCGCCTTCGGCGGCCAGTTGCGTCCTCAGTTCAGCCCGCTGTTCTTCCTGGGCGCGAAGTTCGGCTTCCTGGGCGGCGGCCTGGGCGGCGATAATTTCGGCTTGCGACGGGCCTTGCGGCGCAATTTCGGTGAACATGTCGTCAAATACAGCCTGAATTTTTTCCCGAATGGGGATAAGGACCATTGCGCCTTGTTCGGTGATGTGGTTCACGGTATAATCTTTACCCAGCACAACTGTTTTCACTTTGTCGGCGGTAATTTCCGGGGCCAAATCAGCCAGTTCCAGAATGTCAATAAGTTGCAAATCAGTTTGAACGGTGCCGGCCATCGTCGTCCACAGTTCGGGCACTTTGGGCAGGATACCCAGTTGCAGAGCCTTGTTTTTGATAGCCATCAGCACCTGTTGTTGCCGGGCAGCGCGGCCGAAGTCAGAATCAACGTGGCGGGTGCGGGCATATTTCAGGGCGGTAGCCCCGTCCAGATGCTGGTTGCCCGCATTGATATAGAAGGGGTCGTAGCCGTAATTCTGGTCGGGGTAGGTGGGGTCGCTAATGGCGTTCGGCACGGTCACATCAATGCCGCCCAGGGTATCGATAATTTTGCGGAAGCCGTCGAAATCAACTTTAACATAAAAATGAATGGGGATACCAAACTGATACTGCAAGGTTTGCATGGCCAGGGCCGGGCCGCCGCCGGGATATTTATTTTTATCGCCCAGATAGTGGGCGGTGTTGATGCGAGATTCGTAGTAGCCGGGGATTTCTACCCACAGGTCTCTGGGGATGGAAACCATACCCGCCGTTTTGTTTTGGGGGTCAATTGTCACCAAAATCATGGTGTCGGTGCGGGCGTACTGCTCGTCGGGGCGCTTGTCGATGCCCAGCAGCAAAATGTTGACTCGTTCCTTTTGCTCGTAATCCGGCAGGGGGACGCCGGTGATGCCGGTCACCGGAATTTCGCCGCCCCGTTTGGGGATGATGCCCACAGTGGGGCCGGTTTCTCCGGCGGTGGGCAGGGTCAGGTCAATATAGGGCAGGCTGGGCACTTCCACTGTGGCGACGGCGTCTTTCACGGCGCCGTAAAACAGGTATCCGATGGCCGCGCCGCCGGCCAGAAACAGCATTGTCAGGAATATTGCAGAAAATTGGGCAAATGGCCCCGGAACGTTATAGACTTGTTTGTGTTTTATATTAGTTTGTGTTGTCATAGCGCCCGCGATTATAACATGGTCATAATTTTGTGCAAAATCGCATAAGCGAACATGCGTATTTTATATACCCCTCCTGTAGGCCATTTTCTTAAGATAAAAGTCCTTGCCCGGCCTGTACTATCCTTCACAGAGGGGGGTAAACTGTGGAAAACCGCTTGATTTCTGTGGAATTCCGCAGAAATCGGTTGGAAACTGTGGAAAACTGTCGTATTTCCGCCTCAAAGACTCGTAGGGTAATCGTAGAGTAATCGTCAATCAAAAATCAGCGTTTTCTGCATCTATGGAGTAGCCCATGTCTAATTT
>JAJRUC010000494.1 GCA_024278015.1 Chloroflexota bacterium | reverse complement strand
GAATTGGTGATTTTCCACCACGGCAATGTAGATATTGCGGTTCACATCGCCATACGGGTTGATGGAGATTTCACCCTGCACGCCGGGCAAGCGCCGGATGGCCGTCAGCGCCTCCGGCAGGCCGTCTGCCCGGCCGCCCGTTTGCTTCAACCCTTCGGCCAGCACCAGCACGGCCTCGTAGCCATAGACGGCGGCAAACGACGGTTTACGATGGTATCGCGCCTCAAAGGCGGCGACAAACGACTTGTAGCCGGGATAGGGGGTATCGGGATTGAAGATGGATGTCACCTCAAAGCCGGCCACTGCGTGACCGCCTTTGGACAGCAACTCTTCGGTCATTGACCAGGCCGAGCCGAACAGGGGCGCATCCAGGCCGGCCTGCCGCAAATATTGAGCCAATCTGGCGGCATCAATGGCCGAGGCAATGACCACAATGGCCGCCGGTTGTTGGGCGGCAATATCGGCGGCCAGTTGGCTCAAATCGACGGCGCTGGAACTGTACGGAAAGACAGCATCGACTGTACCGCCCATTGGTTCAAAATCCGCCTGCAACGCTTCCCACAACACCCCGGCGTAGGCCTGATTATCGGTATCGTACACGCCGACGATGTGGGTGATGTCTCGATTGTGGAAGATGTGCCAGGCCAGCGCGTTGGCCTGGCTGGCACTGCCGGCAATCACCCGGAAAAAGTAATCCCGCTGTCCGGCGAAGCCCTCGCTGGAAGCAGTAGGGCTGAGCAACACCACCTGAGCATCGTTCATTTGCTGAAAGACGGCAGCGGTTTGGCCGCTGGTCATATGCCCAATGATTGCCACTACACCCGCATCCACCAAATCGGCATCGGCCTGCCGGGCACCCTCCGGTTCACCCAGATCGTCTCTGGTCAGGAGCTTCAGCGGTCTGCCGTCAATGCCGCCCTGGGCATTAACTGCAGCCACAGCCAGCAACGCCCCGTCGCGGCCGTCAACGCCCAGTTCCGATTGGGGGCCGGTCAACTCGCCGGCAAAACCGACCGGAATCGGCTGGTTGCGGCTGCACCCGGCCAACAGCAAACTTGCCGGCAGCAGCACAATGAGGCATAGATACGTCTTGCGGATTTTCATATTGCCTTCTCTGAAAATACCCTCCCCCAACAACCTGTACCCCAACAGGGCACTTTGCCCTTTGGGTATCCCCCCGGCAAGGGGAGGGAAGAACAACAGGCGACAGGGGGGCCGGTTGAATTTCAACCATAATAGGCCAGCAGCATTTGAGCGCCCAATGCCAGTGAATTGGTGAGCATGTGCATCAAAATGGCGGGCCAGATTGAGCCGCTCTTTTGATACAGCCAGGCAAAAATATAGCCGAGGATGAAAATCGGCAGCATAGCGGTGGGCGTTACATGCAGCAGGCCGAACAAGGCCGCGCTGACCAAAGCCGCTTTCTGCCAACCCCACACCTGTCGCAGGCCGGCAAAGATGAATCCCCGGAAGAAAATCTCTTCCACAACGGGGGCCACAACCGCCCCGCCGAAAAACAGCAGCCAGGGAGAGGGGAGTCCTTCGAAGACCGGCACGAGGTCAACCTGCATTTGCAGGTTGAATTGCATCAGAACCCGGACGTATACAAAGTTAAACCCAAACGACAGGGTCATCAGGGCGATGCCCGGCAGGAGTACTTTCCCGTCGAAGCCGCGCAGCCCGGTGGCCCGCCAGCCCGTCCGGTACTTTCGCAGCCCCAACCACCACACCGGCGCCAGCAAAAACGCCTCGCCCAGGGTAACGACCAGCCCAACATCTATTGAAAAATTATACCTGCCGGCTGCATAAATTACAACCATGCCAAAAACCAGCCACAGGCCGAAGGCGGCCAGGCCCAACCACACCTCGTTCACCGTCCAGGGAACGCTGTATTGCGGGCGTATTTCGTCCATTTTGCAATCCTGTTAAAGCATCGTAATTTGATAATCGACCAGCACGCAATCGAGCCGGGTTTTTTCAAGCCAATTGATTACCTTTTGCAGCAAACCTTGCGCGTATCGCTCGTCGCTTGAGGCGCACACGACGGCCAACCCGGCGCGTTGGCGGCTATCCTGACCATCCACTTCGGCCACGCTGATGTTAAATTGATTGCGCAACCTGCCCTGCACGCTTTTGATGACCTGCCGCTTGTCTTTTAGCGACTGGGCGGCAGGCACGGCCAGGTCCAACGTTAATAATCCAACCACTATGTGCGACACAGTATCACCTGTAGTAATTATTCACTGTTTGCCCCCCTCGGTCCCCCCTCTTGAGGGGGGAGGATTTTAGGGCCTCCCTGTTCACTGTTTGCCCCCCCCGGTCCCCCCTCTTGAGGGGGGAGGATTTTAGGGCCTCCCTGTTCACTGTTTGCCCCCCCGGTCCCCCCTCTTGAGGGGGGAGGATTTTAGGGCCTCCCTGTTCACTGTTTGCCGTTGTAAATATATGCCCGCCTACAACCGTTTATTCCAGCTATCGACGGTGTATTGCTCTGCCCGCAGCCGATTGACCAGCGCCTGCTCCCGGTCAGAGAGGGGGGCCGGCTGCAAGTCGATGTTCAACGCTTCTGAAAAACCGGCGGCCATTGCCCGCGCCGCTTCACCAAACGAGACCTCCCGCCCCAGTTCGGCGGCCAGGGTGGTGGCCCGTTGCCGCAGTTTTCGGCCCAGCAATTCCTTTTCTGCCGCAGAGAGGGCCAACGTCCGGAAGATGCGGGTCAGGTTGCCGCGCAGAGGCAGGGTTCCGTGCTGCAAGACCATACCTTTGCGCCGCACCTTGGCGCTACCGACCAGTTTTTTGCCGTTGAGGGTCACTTCGTAATGCGAGGGGGTATCGAAGCAGGCCGCGCCCTGTTCCGGGTTTTTGGGCATATCGCCCTTCGCCTGCACGGCCACGGCCCCCAACTGCTGCAAGCCGCCCAGCAAGCCCCGGCTCAAGGCCCGGTACGATTCCACCACGCTGCCGGCCACGCGGGGGTCGGCGGCGGAAGTGACCACACTGTAGGTCAGTTCATCGGTATGCAAAATAGCCCGTCCGCCGGTGGGCCGCCGCACCCAGGTATAGCCCAGCGCCCGGCAAGCCGCTTCATCCACATCGCTAAAATGCTGATTGTACCCCAGCGACAGACAGGCCGGCTGCCATCGATAAAACCGCAGGGTGGGCCGGCCATGTCCTCCGGCCAGGGCGTACAAAATTGCTTCGTCGATAGCCATATTGGCGGCCCCGTCGGCGGGGGGGGTGATTAACAATCGCCAGGTGTGGCGGGGAATTGCGCGCGTCATTGGGGGTGGTTGTCCTTTTGGTTATTTTTTCCCTCCCCCTGCCCCTCCCTTTGAGGGAGGGGGTAATATTCCTCCCCCTTCCAGGGGGAGGCCAGGAGGGGGTTTAATTCGCATTGCCCAACGTCGGGCCGATGACCTCCGCCGGCGGCAGGATAACGCCGTCTTTCCCGCCGCGCGGGCTGGAGGTAATCGGCCCAAACAGGTTATTACTCTCACTGCGCTCTTCAATGGCCCCGTAGGTGGTGCTGAAATCCAGCGAATCGACCAGGGCGTACACCGGCACCCGGGCCGGGAAGGGTGTACCGCTGCTTTGCGACGGTACATACCAGACATCGTTTACGGCCAACGTCAGCGATTCGCCGGGCAGCAGGCTGCGGGTCACGTTCCAGACCGCGCCCGCCGGGGCAATGTCATTCCAGCGCAAATTAACCGCCGGAATCCGGGTGGGATTGAAGTACACATCCAGCCAAAAAGCTTTGCCGGTAGCCACCGCGCCCACATTTTTGATACCCACCGAGATGGTACTGCCGGTCGCGGCCAACGATTCGATGGTTAAATCGGGCAGGGTGGGCGCGGGCCAGCGATTCAGGATAATCGGCAGATACACCGGCGGCACCACCGGCCGGGCAAACAGGCCGAACCCGGTCAAATGGGTAAGCCGCACCGTCACCAAATGGTTGACCGCATCTACCGGCCCCAGCAGCGTGATACCGCTTGATGACCAGGCCGCCCCATCCCAAAAATACAGGCGCAACGTTTCTTCGCGCAGGCCGTTGAGGGCCGCCGGATTGTAGTGGATGGTCAGGGTGACGGGCGTTTCAAAGACAAAGCCGGGCTGCAACACCGCATTTTGGTAAGCCTCCAGGGTGAAGAGGTAGCCGGCAAAATAGAAGCCCGCCGGCGAAGTGGCCGTGTAGGCGCTGGTGAACAATTGATGGTAAATCAGGGTGGTCGATTGCGTCACCGCGCCCGCCGGAATTTGCAGCGTGGCCGAAACCGGAACGCCGTTTTGCGCGCCGTTAAAATTCAACGTGGCGGGCAGGCCGGGTTCAACCGCCGCGATGGCCTCGCCGGCGGTGATGGTGACGGAAACCAGGGCCGTATCCGTCAAATTGCCGTCGGCGGCGGTGTAGGTGAAGGCCACCGTGGCCGGCAAGCCCAGCGAACCCAGCGTGCCGGGCAAAACCAGCGAACCGGCGGGCGGCGTTGAGTACAGTATCGACGGGCCGCTCAGGGCGGCGCTGCCCACCACCGGCCGGCCCACAGCGCCAATGAACAGGTTGTCGCCGTCGGGGTCGGTGTCGTTGGCCAGGGCCGGAATGGACACGGTGGCCCCCGGAATGGTCACGGCCACGTCGGGCGCGGCCTGGGGCGGGTCGTTCACCGGCAGCACCGTCACCGTCACAATGGCCGAACTCATCAAGCCGCCGTCGCTCATGGTGTACAGGAAAGTATCCGCGCCGTTAAAGTTGAGGGCCGGGGTATAGCGCACCTGATTGCCGTTGACGGCTGTTGCGCCGTTGACCGCCGGGCCAACCGAAACCAGTTGCAGGCTGTCGTTCTCCGGGTCGGTGTCATTGGTCAGCACGTTGATGCTGACCGAATTGTCTTCCAGAGTGATGGCCGTATCGGGCGCGGCCAACGGCGGGTCGTTCACCGAGGTGACGGTCACGGTCACAATGGCCGTATCGTTGAACACGCCGTCTGACATGGTGTACGAAAAACTGTCAACACCGTAAAAATTGATCGCCGGGCTGTAAATAACCTGCGAACTGCCGTTGATGACCACGCCGTGCGCGGCCAGGCCCACGCCCACCACCGCAAGCTGGTCGCCGTCGGGGTCAATGTCGTTTGCCAGCCCGTCGATGATGGCGGCGGTGTCTTCCGGCGTGGTGGCGGCGGGGTCGTCGACGGCGGTGGGCGGGTCGTTGACGGGCGTCACCGTCACGCTGATGGTGGCCGTGCCGGTCAAGGCCCCGTCGCTGACCACGTAAGTGAAGCTGTCCAGGCCAAAGAAGTTGAGGGTGGGCGTATAAACGATGGAGGCCGCGCAGTTGAGCATCGACACTTGGCAATTGGTGGTGCCGTTGGGGGGCAGACTGACCGCCACAATCGTCAACGGGTCGTTTTCCGGGTCGGTGTCATTCAGCAGGGGCGAAATACTGACCGGATTCTCTTCGGCGGTGACGGCCGCATCATCAATACCCACGGGCGGGTCGTTCACCGGCGATACTGTCACGGTCACGACGGCGGTATCGGTCAACGTTCCATCGCTGACCACGTAGCTAAAGCTGTCAACGCCAAAAAAGTTGGGCGCAGGGGTGTAAAGGGCTTGATTGCCGCTGATGGCTGTAGTGCCGGACAAGGCCAGGCCTACCCCGGCCAGCAAAAGCGGGTCGCCGTTGGGGTCGGTATCGTTCAGCAGCGCGCTGACCGGCAAGGGCGTATCTTCCGGGGTGGCGGCGCCGGGGTCGTCGACGGCCACGGGCGGACCGTTCAGCACGGTCAGCGCCACGGCGGCGGTGTTATCGCCGGGCGTGGTATCGGGGATACCGGCGGCCGTCGCGGCGATGGCGGCGTTGTTGGTGATGAGTTGCCCCACGGCCAGGCCGGCGGTCAGTTGGCCGGTCACGGTGATAACCCCGCCCTGCCCGGCGGTCAGGTCGGCCACCCGCCACACATACCCGGAACCGGCCACATGGGTGATAACCGCCCCGCTGCTGAAAACACTCAGGCCGGTCAGTTCGGCGGGGATGGTGTCGGTCAGGCGCAGGCCGGGCGCGGTGCTGGGGCCGATGTTGCTGAAGGCAATGGTGTACGTTACCGCATGGCCGGGCGCAGCGGCGGGCGGGGAAACTGCCTTGCTCAAACTCAGGTCAATTTGCCGGCTGACGGTCACGGTGAAGGATTGAGTGGTGGTCGACAGACCATCGGTGGCTTGCAGGGTGAAGGTTTGCACCTGGCCCGCATCAAGGGCGGTGGGCGTACCGCCGACGGTGGCCGTGGCCTGTTGGGTGCCGGTCAGCGGCGGCGACAACGCCAGCCACGCCGGCCTGGTCGGGGCGGTGATGGTCAGCACATCGCCGGAATCAATATCGGCGGCGGTGATGACCGCGCTGAAGAACAGGCCGTCAACCGCCGTGAAGGGGCCGCCGCCGCCGAAGAAGGGCGGGTCGTTGACCGGGGTGATGGTCACGGTGAAGATGGCCGGCGCGGAGGTATCGCTGCCGCCGAAGGCCGCGCCGCCGTCATCGCGCAGGGTGGCCGTCACCACTACCGCGCCGTTCATATTGGGCGCGGGAGTGAAGGTTAAATCGCCGGTCAGGGTATCGAGCGCGGGCGGGGTGGTGAACAGGGCCGGATTGTTGTTTGAGAGGGTGAAGGTCAACGCCTGCCCCAATTCATTAATCGGCCCGCGAGAAATACCGACGGCCCAGTTGGCCGCTGTGTACGGCCCGGAGTCTTCGGCGGCAGACACGTTGCCCCCGCCGGTGAAGGTGGGCGGGTCGTTGACGGGCAGCACCGTCACCAGGACGGCCCGCGTGGTCTGCGACAGGCCGTCGGTGGCCGTCACCAACACCGTCGCCCCGCCAAACTGGTCGGGTTGCGGAATCAGGGTCATCGCGCCAAAAATATTGGCGCTGGTGTAGACGATGGTCGGGTTCGCAATCAGGCCGGCGGCGGTAGAAATGGCCGTCACCGTTAAAAGCTGGGTTTCGTTGGCGGCGCCGGCGGTGATGTTGGTCAGCACCACCGTGCGGGTCAGGGCATCTTCCAGCAGGGTCAGGGTCGATGTGACATCGAGCGTGGGCGGGTCGTTGACCGGGGTGACGGTGATGGTGACCATGCCGGTATCGGCCAGCAGGCCGGCGTCTGTCACGCCGAAGGTAAATGTAACCGCGCCGTTAAAATCGAGTGAGGGCGTGAAGGTGAATCGGCCCGAAAGCGGGCTGGTGATAACGGCAATGCCGCTGCTCAACCCCGCGCCGATGGTGTGGGTCAGGGGGTCGCCGTTGTCATCGGTGGCGGGCAGCAGGCTGGTCAGCGGGGTGTCTTCCGGGGTGGTGAAGCTGCCGGTTTGGGCCACGGGCGACACATTGGCAATGGTAATGCGGACCGCACCGGACACGGGCGCGGTCACTTCGGCGCTGGTGACGGCGGCGGTGTTGGTCAGGGGCAGGCCGGCGGCCAGCGGCAGGCCAACCGTCACCGGAAAGGTGACGGTGATGCGCGTCGACGGGGTAATCGTCAGGCCGGAAGCCGGCGTCGGGGTAGATGCGCCGGGCGTACCGGCCCCGGCGGGCGAGAGCGTGACCGGCCCGGCGAAGGTCAGGCCGGCGGGCAGGGTATCGGAAACGAGGGCGTTGGTGGCGGTGATAACGCCGCCGTTGCTGACCACAATGGTGTAGGTTATCAACTGCCCCGGCACGGGGGCCGGCGCGTCTACCAATTTAAGGGGGTGCAGTTCGGGCCGGGCTTCATACGCGCCGATGTCGCAGCCGTTGCCCGCGTTGGCGACAGCGGGCACATCCACCGGGCGGGCGTAGCCGCGCTGGTCGGTGGCCGGGGCGGCGCACTGCCCGGCATCGAGGGCGGGGCTATCGACTTGCAGGGCGTGGGTTTGGGCGCTGCCGCCGTTATCGGCCAGGGCAGACAGACGCGCGTCAATGG
>JAJRUC010000493.1 GCA_024278015.1 Chloroflexota bacterium | reverse complement strand
CCTCGGCCAGGGCCACCGCCCCTTTTCCCCCTTCGGCCCAGTGATTGGACATCACCGCATCCTCTGCGCCTGCTTCTTTGGCAATTTTGCGCACCAAATCAATTTCGGTGTCGGTATCGTCTTTGAAGCGGTTCACGGCCACCACCACGGGGATACCAAACCGGCGGGCATTTGTGATATGGGCCACAAGGTTTGAACAGCCTTTTTCCAGCAGGTCCAGATTTTCTTCGGTGTAGGCCGGGGCGAGGGGTTGTCCGGCCCTGACGGTGGGGCCGCCGCCGTGCATCTTCAGGGCGCGGATGGTAGCCACCAGCACCACCACATTGGGGACGAGGCCACTGTAGCGGCATTTGATGTCGAAGAATTTTTCCATGCCGATGTCCGCTCCAAAACCGGATTCGGTCAGCACGTAGCCGTCAGGACCAACCAGTTTCAGGGCAATCTGGTCGGCTACAATGGAACTGTTGCCGTGAGCAATGTTGGCGAAGGGGCCGGCGTGTACAAAAGCGGGCGTGCCTTCCAGCGTTTGCATCAGGTTGGGTTTGATGGCGTCTTTCATCAGCACGGCCAGCGCGCCGCCTGCACCCAGGTCGTCTGCGGTAACGGCCTCTCCGGCCTTGTTGGTGCCGATGACCATTTCGCCCAGACGTTTGCGCATATCTTGCAGGCCGGTGGTCAGGGCCAAAATAGCCATAATTTCGCTGGCAACGGTAATATCGAAGCCGGTTTTGCGGGTGATGCCCTTTTCTGTGGGGCTTTGGCCCACGGTGATGGCTCGCAGGTAGCGGTCATTGGTGTCCATAACGCGCCGCCAGGTGATGCTGTCGGGGTCAATGTCCAGGCGGACGAATTTGTGTATTTCTTCTTCGGTCAGGTCGTTGGGGTCGGTTTTGTTGATGCCCAGTTTCCGGAGGCGTTTAATCATTACCGGAGAGAAGCGACGGCTGCCGTCTTTGGCGGGCGGGCACAATCGGCCGAACAGGGCTTCGTCAGATTGCCGCGCTTCGTGGAACATACGGGTGTCGATGGCGGCGGCCAGCAGGTTGTTGGCGGCGGTAATGGCGTGGATGTCGCCGGTCAGGTGCAGGTTAAAATCTTCCATCGGGATAATTTGCGAATAGCCTCCGCCGGCGGCGCCCCCCTTAATGCCGAAGGTGGGGCCTTGTGACGGCTGGCGAATACAGGTTATCACTTTTTTGCCCAGATGAGCGCCCAGCGCCTGGCTCAGGCCGACGGTGGTGGTGGTTTTGCCTTCGCCCAGGGGGGTGGGGGTAATGGCGGTCACATCGACGTATTTGCCGTTGGGCCGGTCTGCCAGTCGCTCTCTGACCGAAAGCTGGACTTTGGCTTTGTAATTGCCGTACATCTCCAGTTCTTCCGGCAAAAGACCCAGTTCTGCCGCTACGTCGGTAATGGGTTTCAGCTCGGCTTCCTGCGCGATGTCCAGATCGCTGGGTACGGGGGTTCTAAGTTTCAATGCCATAATCGTTTACACCTTCCTTTTTTTAATGAGAGTTTCTTAAAATGCAAAACAAACAAACGGTGGCTGTCTTTTCTGCCTGCGCAGCCGCCACGTTTTTATCAGATTAATTCACTGGATTGTTGCCGGCATCACTGCCGCCGATAGATTGTTTTGTATGTTTAAACAAGGTTGACCCGGTTGATTTAACAAGCTGCTGGATTGTCGCATACATGACAATAGGTATTGTATCATAAGCCGGTGGCATCACAATAGTTACACATGTCACCAGAAATGCAGACACATGGCACTAAATTCAGGCTGATATGTGTGGTTGCGGATGATGGCTGCCGGTTAAGCGACAGCCACGCGCCCCGGCGCTTTTTGGGGGTCTCGCATCGTCAGTAAAGACACCCCAATGCCGTAGGTGATAAAGTCGCCCACCGGCGTCACTTCGATGATGGAGAAGGCTTCGCTGGTTTCCGGGCTGGTTTCCAGGCCGCGAAAGATGGCGCGGATAATGTCATCGGCAACGGCCTCCGGGGCCAGAATACGGGCTGCGCCGGCAAAGGTAATGGTGGCCGCCGGAATTTTTATCCAGCCCATTAATGGAATGCGCCTGGCGACGGGGATAGTCAACGAAACGTGCGGGTTGTGGCTGATGTGCCGGTTTTTCCAGGTTCTGTTTTCTGAGCCGATGTACAGTTTGCGGTTGCGGACAATGTACACAATGCCCGCCGTGCGGGCCTGATTTTTGGCCGTGACCATTCCCAGCACCGCAAAAATCTGCTTTTCAAGCTCTTGCCAGACTTGACCAGTGGTTAAATTAGCCATTTTACCTTCCTCCTTCTCCGGTAAAGCTGGTGTTGCGTCTAATATCAAATGACAGGCAGGACAGATACATTTGGTGCGGGGGTACGATGCACTGTGCCCCCGCAGGGGCGGCTCGCGAGCCGCCCCTGCCATCACATATACTCAACCGCGTCATAAAATAACAGTAACTACTCAGGCATCAGAGATAAAGTTACCAGTTAGAGCGGCTTTGCCATTTTTTACCCCCCTCAATCCCCCCGTTGACGGGGGGAAGT
>JAJRUC010000492.1 GCA_024278015.1 Chloroflexota bacterium | reverse complement strand
GCAGGGATTGTACGGCGTCACCCCCGACCTGACCACGCTGGGCAAAGTCATCGGCGGCGGATTGCCCGTCGGCGCATACGCGGGCAAAGCCGAAATCATGCAGATGGTCGCGCCCGCCGGGGCGATGTATCAAGCCGGAACGCTCAGCGGCAACCCGCTGGCAATGACCGCCGGGCTGGAAACGCTGAAATTGCTGCGGCAACCGGACGTGTTCGACGGCATGGTCGCCAACGCCAAAAAACTCGGCGCGGGCATCGGCGCGGCGGCGAAAAAAGCTGGCATCCCCGTTTTCCAAACGCAGGTCGGCACCATGTTCTGTACCTATTTTGCCGATAGCCCGGTCTCGGATTGGGACACTGCCGCGCAATCGGACACCGCGCGCTTCGGTAAATTTTTTCGGGGGATGCTGGAACGCGGCGTATACCTTGCCCCCTCGCAATTTGAAGCGGGTTTCATGAGCGCGGCGCATGCGGACGATGATATTGCCGCCACCATCGCCGCCGCCGAAGACGTGTTTGCCGGATTGCGGTAGTTCTGACGTTGCAAAAAACCGTAGGGGCGACTCGCGAGTCGCCCCTACGAAAACAGCCGGGTTTTTTGGCGCACTATGCGCCCATACGATATTATTCCGTTCCGCCATCCAGCAAGTGGCGCGTTTTTTGCAACAACGTGTGCGGCAAAAACGGCTTTTGCAAAAATGCGCCATCCAGCGCCGAAATGTTATTCTGCAACTCAATGGTATTGGCCGTGTACCCGGAAATGTACAGCACCGGCAGATGAAGGTAGCGGGCGGTCAGTTGCTCGGCCAGGACAGTACCGCGCATTCTGGGCATGACCACATCGGTGATGAGCAAATCCAGCGCGGGGAAATCCGTTTCTTGCAGCATGGTCATCGCCGCCGCGCCGTTTGCCGCCTCCAGCACCGTGTAGCCATATTCCCGCAGCGCTTCTCCGGCCAGCGAGCGTACCGCATCCTCATCTTCCACCAACAAAATCGTCTCCTGCCCCCCCGACGCCTGACTCCACCGCGCTTCTCTCGCGCCGGGCGATATCACATCGCCGCTGTCAGTGACGCGGGGCAAATATACCTTGAACGTGGTGCCGATACCCGTTTCACTGTACACGTTGATATATCCACCGTTGCGCTTGACTATGCCGAAACAGGTTGAAAGCCCCAACCCCGTGCCTTTGCCCACTTCTTTGGTGGTAAAAAACGGCTCAAACACCCGCGATTGCACCTCAAGAGACATACCGCCCCCGTTATCCGTCACCGAAAACACCACATAGCACCCGACCTGTACCTCCGCATGATGGCGTTGGTAGGCTTCATCCAGCATCACATTGGCGGTTTCAATGGTCAGGATGCCGCCGTTTGGCATGGCATCACGGGCATTCACCGCCAGATTCACCAAAATCTGCTCCATCTGGCCGGGGTCAATCTTTACCAGGCCCGGTTCCGGGCCGGGGAGCATAATCAACTCAATATCCGCGCCAATCAGGCGCCGCAGCATTTTATCCAAATTCAAAATCAGGTCATCCAGATTGATTACCCGGAGCTGGACAATATCTTTACGGGCGAAGGCCAGCAGTTGCCGGGTGAGGTTGGCCGCGCGCTCCGCCGCCAGTTGAATTTGCTCCAAATCCCGTTTGACGGGGCTATCCGGCGGCAGCCGGTGGAGAGCTAAACTGCCGTAACCCATAATCGCGGTCAGAATGTTGTTAAAATCGTGGGCCACCCCCCCCGCCAGTTGCCCAATCGCTTCCATTTTTTGCGATTGGCGCAACTGGTCTTCCAACTGCACCCGCGCTGTAATATCACGAATTACGCCCTCTACCACGGTTGGCGCACCATCGTCATCGGTCATGAATACGTTTTGAGTTTCCAGCCAAATAACCCGATGCGTTTTGGTGTAGCCGCGCATAATATACGTTTCTGCCTGCCGGCGTTCCAAAAATACGGCTGCCGGAATTTCGCGTTCATCGGGGTGGGCGATGGTCACGAACAGGTGCGGATTATCATACGCTTCGGCGGGGGTATAGCCGGTGACGGCCCGGATGGCCGGGCTGATGTATTCGAAGCGGGGTTCGGGGTCGTACACGTACCGAAAGATAATATCGCGGGCGTTTTCGGCCAGGACTTGCAGCCGGAGTTCACTTTGGCGCAAGCGTTCTTCGGCCTGTTTGCGCTCCGCCACTTCGGTTTCCAGCCGTTGAATGGTCGATTGCAGGCGGTCAACCATCCGCGAAAAGTTGTTGCCCAGACTGACAATTTCGGTCAGACCGCCCAGTTCGTCAGTAGAAATGCCCCGGTCCGGGGCGTGTTCCTGGGCCAGGGTGTTGGCCTGCCCGGCCAGCGACATAATCGGCAGAGCAATTTGTTGTCTGGTATTTCGCAAGGTCATATACACCAGCAACATACTAACGGCAAACGCGCCAAAAACCAAAACCGTCATCAGGGTGATGGGATAAGCGAAGGTAGACAAGGGTTGCGCGCCCACCACCACCCAATCTGTCTCGGTGGTGGTGACGCTGCCCACCATCCAGCGGTTGAACAAATCGTCGTAAAACAGGTTGGTCTTTTTGTCACCGGCCAACCCGGCCTGCACCGGCGGCAGATTAGCCAGATTACGGCGCTCTTGCACCCAAACGGCGGTTGGGTGTACCACCAATACGCCCTGCCGGTCGGTAATAAAGGCAATGCCATCGCGTCCCAGATTGATTTGGTGAACAAAGTCTTGCAATTGAGCCAAATTCAGTTCGCCCACCAACATGCCGGCAAACATATCGCCGTCCATAATGGGCAACACCATCGTTATCACCACTTCGCCCGTGGTGGGAGAAACAAACGGGTCGGAAAAAAACAGGGTGTGCAATTGCTTGACCACGGGGAAATATTTTTCGCCGGACAAATCAAATCCCAAAAGCGATTGGGCGTGGGTGGCCTCAAGCTGCACCAGCCCGTCGCTATCCAAAATGAAAAAAGAATCGAATTGGGGGTGGTCTTTTCTGGTAAAGCTCAACAGTACTTTTTGCTGTTCACGAGACAAGGAAGGGATGATGCTGGACAGGGAACGCATTAATTGTTCTGCGTTATGTAAATAAGTGGTGCTTTGCCGGGCCACGGCCTCTACCAGCAAGCCCTGGTTTTCGGTGATGGTTTGCTGCACCAGGCGCAAATTGACAATGAAGGTGGCGCTCAAAATCAGCAAGATGCCCACCAGCAAAATGCCGATGGTGCGATTCACCGCTGACCGTAATGAATATGATTTGGGCACAGTTTGTCTTTTACCTCACTTCAGCCGAAGAAACCGTTTCGATAACCTTGAAT
>JAJRUC010000491.1 GCA_024278015.1 Chloroflexota bacterium | reverse complement strand
CCCTTGTGAGGGGGAAAGTAGAATCCCCCTCCCTTGTGAGGGGGAAAGTAGAATCCCCCTCCCTTGTGAGGGGGAAAGTAGAATCCCCCTCCCTTGTGAGGGGGAAAGTAGAATCCCCCTCCCTTGTGAGGGGGAAAGTAGAATCCCCCTCCCCTTGTGAGGGGGAAAGTAGAATCCCCCCCCCTTGTGAGGGGGAAAGTAGAATCCCCCCCCCCTTGTGAGGGGGAAAGTAGAATCCTCCCCCCTTGTGAGGGGGGAGTTAGAGGGGGGAGATAGACACCCCGCTTTTTTGGTGCAGGTATGCCCCGTAACCGTTCCCGATTGCGACAGAAAATTTGCGCGTAAAAAGCAACTATCATATCCTTATTGTGTTTTATTACGTGTTGGAATTTATTAAACGCAAAGAGGAGTCCTATGTCCAAAGTTGTTGTTACAGGTTTAGGCGCTATTACGCCCATCGGCAACGATGTCGATACGTTCTGGAAAAATTTACAGCAGGGGGTATCCGGCGCGGGGCGCATCACCCATTTCGACCCGACCGGCTTTGCTTGCCGGATAGCGTGTGAAATAAAAAATTTTGACCCGGTGGAATATATGGGCAAAAAACTGGCGCGTCGAATATCGCGGTCAACGATATATGCCATTGCGGCCACCAAACAGGCTTTGCAAGATGCCAATATTGAAATCACCCCGGAAAATGCGCATCGGGTGGGGGTGGTGATTAATACCGGCGGCGGCGGGCTTGATTTGATGGAACCGGCTGTGCATACCATGGACAGGAAAGGCCCCAGGGTAGTTAGCCCGTTTTTGGTGCCCAGCGTTATGACCAACGCCGCTTCGTGCGTGGTTTCCATTGAAACCGGGGCAACGGGTCCGATTTTAACCTCTACATTGGCCTGCGCCAGCGGTAATTATTCTCTCATTGAAGCCTATCATATGCTGCAACGCGATGAGGCCGATGTGATAATTACCGGCGGGGCCGAAGGGGGAATTTCGCCCGTGATTTCAGCGGCGTTTGCCCGTATGCAGGCTGTTTCTACCCGCAACGATGACCCGGCGCGGGCCAGTCGCCCCTTCGATGCGGAGCGCGACGGCTTTTTGCAGGGAGAGGGGGGGGCCGTCTTCACCCTGGAACGGGAAGCCCACGCCAAAGCCAGAGGAGCCAAAATCTACGCCGAGGTCCTCGGCGGGCGGCTGGCCGGCGATGACTACCATGTCACCGCGCCTCACCCGGAAGGCACCGGCGCTATTCGAGCCACTGAAGGGGCGTTGCAAAGCGCCGGCCTAACCACTGCCGATGTGGATGTTATTTACGCCCACGGCACCAGCACTCCTCTCAACGATGCCGCCGAAACCAAAGTCATCAAAGCCGTCTTCGGCGAGCGGGCCTACCAAATTCCGGTCAGCGGCACCAAGTCGATGGTGGGGCATATGCTGGGCGGCGCGGGCGCTGTTGCGGCGCTGGCGGCCATTATGGGCTTTAGAGACAATGTTATTGCCCCCACCATTAACCTTGAAAACCCGGACCCGAACTGTGATTTGGACTACGTCCCCAATCAGGCCCGCCGGCAGCGAACCAGCGTGGCCCTGATTAATGCCTTCGGCTTCGGCGGACAAAACGTGGTTTTGGTGCTGAAACGATATAATGGGGCCTAGAAATCCGTAGGGGCGGTTCGCGAACCGCGCCCCTACATATCACCCGGCAAAAATTCCGCAAAAACCAGATTGCCCACCAGCCGGGCCGCCGGGGTCAACTTTAGCCGCCGGGAGTCTTCTGTTAAAAGGCCCAACGCCTTTAATTTTTTGATTTGCGGCCCAAACACGTCGGTGACCGGGCGGTTGAAACGAGTTTCAAAATCGGCCGTCGACACCCCTTCTGCCGTTAAACGCAGGCCCAGCATCATCGTTTCGCCCATTTCCAGCGCGATGTCAATCGTTTCGCTGCCGGCCATAGCGGGGCGGGGGTGCGCCCTTGCCTCAAGCGCCGCCAGCCGATTGATGTACGTGGGCACGGGCCGCACATTCCACCAGCGCGTTTTTTCAGCAAAGCTGTGCGCCCCGGGGCCGAAACCCAAATAGGGCAAGTTGCGCCAGTAGGTTAAATTGTGGCGGCAGGCCCGGCCCGGCTTGCACCAGTTGGAAATCTCGTATTGCGCGTAGCCGTTGACCTGCAATACTTCAGCCGCCAGTTCATACATATCGGCGGCCAGGTCTGTATCCGGCGGGGGCAGTTCCCCCCGCGCCACCTGCGCCCGCAAGGCCGTGCCCCGTTCCAGCGTCAGGCTGTACAGCGAAAGGTGGTCGGGTTGCAGGGCCACAGCCTGTAAAAGCGTGTGTCGCCATGCGCGTAGCGTTTGCCGGGGCAAGCCGTAAATCAAATCCAGATTTAGATTTTGCGCCCCCGCCCGGCGCGCGGCGGCGACGGTTTTCCCAATATCGGCGGCGGCGTGGATGCGGCCCAGCATGGTCAGCTCTGCTTCATTAAAACTTTGCGCCCCAAAGCTGAACCGATTTACCCCAAAACTCAACAAATCGCGCAAACAGGCTTCGTCTACCGCGCCGGGATTGGCCTCGCTGGTAATTTCGGCTTGCGGCAAAACATCAAACGCGGCCCGGCAGGCAGCCAGAATATCTGCCAATTGTTTGATGGGCAGCACGGTGGGCGTCCCCCCGCCGATGAAAATTGTGGAAACCGGCGGTCGCCGCCGAAACGCGCCCGGCGCCGCCAGCTCCCGGCACAGGGCAGCGGTGTACGGGCCGAAACTTCCGTCCAAACCGGCGTAGGTGTTAAAATCGCAATAGCTGCATTTTTTGCGACAAAAGGGAATGTGAATATACAGGCTGAAGGGTGTATCGGGCATTGGGCCGGCTTTCAAAAAAAGGATGGTTGATATTGTAGCACGCCGGTCCGAATACAAAAAGGGGCACGCCATGTTGCGGCGCGCCCCTGGAAAGTGGAAGCCGAAACCGTTAATTGTTGGGCCGGCTGCCCAGGGTGACGGTCACGGTTTCGGATTGACCGTCGCGGATGATGGTCAGGTCGGCCTTGTCGCCGGGCCGCAGTTGCTCTACCAGATAGGCAATCAGGTCATCCATATCACCCACTGCCTGACCGTCGATGGCGGTAATCACGTCGCCGCCGAAGGGGAATTCGCGTCCGGCGATGGTCAGCGTTTTGTCGCTGCCGCGCAAACCGGCTTTATCGGCGGGGCTATCCTGGGCCACGCTAATGACCAGCGCGCCGGTGGTATCGGCGGGCAGGCCCATTTCGTTGGCGGCTTCGGTAGAGAGGGTGGTGCCGCTAATGCCCAGCCATGCGTATTCATAATCCTGACCTTTGATGAGGGTGGGCACCACTTTTTGGGCGATGTTGATGGGCACGGCAAAGCCGATACCGGCGTTTGAACCGCTCTGGCTGATAATCATGGTATTAATACCAATTACTTCGCCGTGACGATTGAGCAGCGGCCCGCCGGAGTTGCCCGGATTGATGGCCGCATCGGTCTGGATGACCTCCGGAATGGAGTAGCTGCTGTTGCCGCTGCGAATGGTGCGCCCCACGGCGCTGACAATGCCGCTGGTCATAGAGAAATCCTGCCCAAACGGCGTGCCGATGGCAATGGTCAGGTGGCCCGGTTGCAGGCTGTCGCTATCGCCCAGAGGCAGGGGCTTCAGGCCGCCCGCCGGTTCTTCAACCTGCAAAACGGCCAGGTCTGCATCGGGGTCGCCGCCCAGCACTTTGGCCTCCAGGCGGGCGCCGTCGGCAAAGATAACTTCCACGCTGTCCGCATTTTTTACCACATGATAGTTGGTCACAATATGGCCTTCTGTATCCCACACAAAGCCGGACCCTTGCCCAAAGCGATAGGGGTTATCCGGTTGTTGTTGAGACCGGGGGCCGGAGGGGCCGAAATCGAAATTGAATTGATGGGACGAATCTCGTTCAACTTTTTGAGTGACGACAATTTCCACCACAGAGGGCAGCGCCGTATCGTAAATACCGGTCAGCGCGTTTTCATAGGCGGCCAGCATGTCGTCGGTAGCGGGGTTTGCGCTTTGGACGGCGGGCGCGGCCTGCGCAGTTGAGTTCAATTGCGGGGCCAGCGCCACTCCCCCGGCAAAGGCGGCTGTTGCCAGCAGGGCCAATGTTAAAATGGCTCCAATCATGGCGAAAACGTAAAATGAAAATTTGAATTGTTTGGTATTCATCATAACCTCCTTAAAAAGAACAGGTTTCGGATTTTGAATTGTATTTATCGGGATTCTAGCCGGGCAAGCTTAACGCAAAATTAACCGTTGCTGAGAAAACGCTGAGGATTGCGCTAAATTTGTATTAGAATTTTGCCCGCGCTTTACCTTTTGCCCGACAAGCCGTATAATTTTCACAGGTCTTTATTTAACCGGAGCGCCCATGTTGCCCGATACGTTTCAGTTCAGCCAATCGAATTTGCAGGCTTACCGGGCCTGCCCCCGCCGCTTTGAATTGCGCTATTTGCGCCGTATGCAGTGGCCCGCCGCCCAAACCGATTCACTGCGCGAAGCCGAACAACGCATGCAACTCGGCAGCGATTTTCACCGGCTGGTGCAGCAATATCTGACCGGCGTGCCCCTTGACTGCCTGACCGCCGGCCTGGAACACCTGCCGGCGTTGCGCGGCATGTGGCAAAATTATCTGGCCCACCAACCGGCGGAGCTGGCCGCGCCGCAAGCCCGCCTGTTTCCGGAGGTGAGCCTGTCTACCGTGGTGGGGGGCTTTCGGCTGTCGGCCCGCTACGATGCGCTGCTGGCCCTGCCGCAAAACCCGGCCCGCTTTTTGATTATCGACTGGAAAACCACCCGCCGTCGCCCCGATTCGCAGGCGCTGCGCCGTCGCATCCAGAGCCGCGTCTATCCGTTTGTGCTGGCCCGGGCCGGCGCAAAATTCCTGGGCCGGCCTGTCGCCCCCGAACAAATCAGCTTGCAATACTGGTTTGCCCACGCCCCCGCCCGGCCGGAAATTATCCCCTACAGCGAGTCTCGATTTCAGGCCGACGGCGACGAATTGACCCGGCTGGTTTCAAAAATTGCCGCCCAAACCGATTTTCCGTTGACCACCGGTGAAAAATCGTGCCGGTATTGCGTGTATCGCTCTTTCTGCGAGCGCGGCGACGTGGCCGGCCCTCTGACTGAGTGGGATGAGGAAGAATCGCTGGCGGAGATTGGCCTGGATTGGGAGCAGATTTCTGAAATTGCCTATTAATATGGAGTGGACCTTCCCCCCTGAAGTTGAAATCCCCCCCAACCTGTTGGCCTGGGCGCAAGACGAGCTGCCGGCCCGGCTGCTGGTTCAGCGCGGCATCAACACGGTGGCCGCCGCCCGCGCCTTCATCAACCCGGACGATTACGAACCCGCCCCACCCACCGACCTGCCCGATATGGCGGCGGCGGTTGACCACCTGCGACAAGCCGTCGATGACCGTCTGCCCATTTGCGTGTGGGGCGATTTTGACGTGGACGGACAAACTTCCACCGCCCTGCTGGTTTCCGTGTTGCGGCAGGCGGGGGCCGACGCGCGTTATTATGTCCCCCATCGCTTAACGGAAGGCCACGGTCTGCCTGCCGGGCGACTGGCCGATTTGCTGGCCGGGGGGGTGAAGCTGGTCCTCACCTGCGATACCGGCATTGAAGCCCACGATGCGGTGCGGCAGGTTCACGATGCGGGCGCGACTATCATCATCACCGACCATCACGACCTGCCCGACACCCTGCCCCCCGCCGAAGCGGTCATCAACCCCAAACGGCTGCCGTCGAACCACCCCCTGCATGAATTGCCCGGCGTGGGCGTGGCCTTCAAATTGGCCGAAGCCCTGCTGAACGCGCTGGGCCGGCCGCACCTGGCCGCACCGCTGCTCGATTTGGTGGCCCTGGGCGTTGTGGCCGATGTGGCCGTCCAAACCGCCGATACGCGCTATTTACTTCAGCGCGGATTGGTGGTGTTGCGCCGCGCGGCGCGCCCCGGGTTGCAGGCGCTCATCAATATGGCAAACTTGCAGCCGGAAACCCTGACCGCCGAACACATCGGCTTTTGGCTGGGGCCACGATTGAACGCGCTG
>JAJRUC010000490.1 GCA_024278015.1 Chloroflexota bacterium | reverse complement strand
GGTGCTGAAGGGCTTGGTGATGTAGGCGCCGGCGCCCATTTTTTTGGCGAAGGCCACTTCGCCAATTTGGCCCATAGCGGTCAACATCACCACCGGAATACCGGCCAGGGCGGCATCGCTTTTGATGGCCTGCAAAAATTCAAACCCGCCCATATCGGGCATGGAAATATCGCAGGTAATAACATCCGGGCGTTTCGTCGCTTTGCGAAGGATGCTCAACGCTTCGGTGGCGCTGTCCACGTCGATGACCTCAAATCCAACCCGGCCCAACATTCTGGCAATTAATCGCCGGATATGATTTTCGTCATCAATCACCATCACCGTCAGTTTGCGATTCAATATAAATCAGCCTCTCTAAACCCTGGAAAAACGCGGACAATTTTAATATCAGGCCAAATAATCAAGCGCGGCCCGGCGCGACGCAAACACTGTAAAAACCTGGTCCATCATCGTTAGCCGGAAGATAACCTGCGCTTGTTCCGGCAAGTTAATCAGGATGATGTCTTTTTTGTGTTCTCTGGCTACGCGCAAGCCGGAAACCAACGCCGACAAGCCGGAGCTATCCATAAACGAAACCTCTTGAAAATTCACCACCACAATAGACGCTTGAGCCAGTGTCTGGTGCAAACTTCGGCGCACCTGGGCCTGGCACGCGCCGTCCAAACGCCCGTTAAAGCGCAATTCAACAATATTTTTGTCCGGCGACTCAATAACAACTGGCTGAATGTTCATCTTTACTTGTTGTTCTGAGCCTCAATAACCGTATCGAAAATCTGGAACACCCGGTCGAACATGGTCAGTTCAAACAGCAGGCGGGCCTGCGATTGCGGGGCGGCCAACCGTAAATTCTCGGCGTTGCCCCCGTAGGTCTTCAAGCCGGAAACCAGCGCGGCCAGCCCGGAGCTATCAATAAACGGCACGCCGGATAAATCGACAACCACCTGTTTGGCCCCTTTATCGGCCAGGTCTCTGAAAATTTGCTTGGTGTCTTCTGCTGAACGGGCATTTAACGCGCCGTTGAGTTTAACCAGATAGGTATCTGTCCCCAAACTGTTAAATGAAATCTCCATAATTCCGTCCTGTCCTCCTTAAATTAAAATGTTCAATTGAGTCTGCATTGCCCCTGACGGGTTGTATTATACACGTTCCCTTGAAAATAAACGATTCAATGCGCCGGTATAATATTACGTCGGCATGTACTTTACCAACCGCCAGTGATTCCCCTGCGCGGTATTGGCCTGGTATTCGGCCACGTCCATGATTTGCCGCACAATGTGCAAGCCGTAGCCGCCTTCGGTGGGGTCCATCGGGTCCGAGATGGGCGGCGGCACGGCATTCGGGTTGAAGCTGATGCCCTGGTCGTAAATATCTATTTGCACGCCCACATCCGTGAGCGAAATCTGCCCGGTGATGTTCCCGGTGTGGTTGGCATAGGCGTGTTCAATCATATTAGTACAAATCTCGGAAACAGCCAATTCTACCAGATAGATGAAGTCATCGCGTTTGGAATCGGCGGGCAAATTCTCCAGGCTGCGACAGGCAGCGGTTACGCACTGTGAAATATCGGCCAGAGCAGCCAAATCGGCGGCGTATTCAAAGGGTATCTTTTTCAAAACAGTTTGCGCCTCAAGCGGTTGCGATTTTACGTTTTCCAGGGTGAATTTAACCACCACCAACGTCACGTCATCCACATACATAGCCGTCTGTCGAAATTCCGCCACGCTTTTCAAGATGATTTGCTTCAATATCGCGGGCGATTTATCGGCGTGTTGATGCACCAACCGCTGGATGCGCTGCAAGCCGAACAACTCGTTCTGCGGATTCTGCGCCTCGGAGATGCCGTCGGTGAACAAAATGAGCAAATCGCCGGGGGCCAGCGGAACGTACTGCGTGGTCTTGTAATCGTACCCGGACAGGCCAAACGGCAATGATGTGGCCTTCAGCAGCCGCGATGTTTTGGACTGGGTGTGATAGATGATACCCGGCACGTGCCCGGCGTTGGCGTACAGCAACACATTATGCCGGCTATCGAAGGTGGCGATGAAGGCCGTAATAAACAATTCGGCCTGCCACAAATCCTGATACAAGGCCTCGTTGACCCGTTTAAGGATGATGTGCGGCTCCTGATTATGCGCGGCCTCAACTTTAAGCATGGTGCGGGCCAGCGAGGTGAACATGGCGGCGGGCACGCCTTTGCCGGCCACGTCGCCCACCACAATCACCAGTTGATGCTCTGCCACGCGGAAAAAATCGTAACAATCGCCGCCCACTTCGTAAGCGGGCAGGTTGCTGACATCAATGGAAACGCCGCTGACATCGGGGATAGACAGGGGCAGCAGGCTCTCCTGAATTTCGGCGGCAATTTCCAGTTCCCGCTGCACCCGTTCCTGCACAATAATTTCCTGCTGCAACTTGAAATTATTGATGATGGCCCCAATTTGCTCGGAAATGGCCGTCACCAGTTTCACGTCGCCCGCCGAAAAATTATGCCGCATATGATTCATCAAGCCCAGCAGGGCGCTGGTATCGTCGGCAATGTTGATGGTGATGCCCAACAGGTTCAGGATATTCACCGGCAAATCAGGCCGGAGCTGCCGAAATTTTTCCTGGGTGTTGAACAGTATCGTCGGCCCCATCGCCAACAGTTCTTCGGCAAATTCCGGCTGAAAGATAAATTTGGGCAATGTGCGGCGCCCGGCGGTCACGTAAACGGCCTGGTCATCCAGAAAGAGGCGGATGAACCCGTTTTCTACTTTAACCACGCTGATAATTTCGTTCAAAATAGAGGTCAGGGCATCAATCAGGTTCGGCTCGCGGGCAAAAGTCTGCGACATGCGATACACCAGGTCCAGTTGGTCCCAGGCAGAAATCAATTCATCGGTCATGCCTTGCAGGGCTTGCTCGTTTTCAACCCGGTCCAAAAAGACTTCGGCCATCCATTGCAACAGGGCCAGATTTCTTTCTGTGGTATTTTTGCCGATGAGGTAGCCGTAGTGTGTTTTGTCCCGGCGCAGCGGGGTGCTGACAAGCTGCAAGGTTGATGAAATTTGCAGCGATTCATCGGGTTGCACCTCAAGGCGGGTTTTGGGCAGGGGCGAGGTGTCCGTCAACGGGCGCAAAATTGAGCCGTCGGCGGCCAGCAGCAGCAACGCTCCGCCGGTAATTTGACGCCAATACCGGGCCAGCGTGTCAAAAATATGAGCGTTTTCGTTCAGAATGGTTTCCAGCTTCAGCATACACAGTGGCTTTGACGTAATTAACCGAGGGCCATGTCCTCCAGAGCGGCCGCGTCCAAAATCTCGATGCGTTTGCGGCCAATTTTGATGATGCCCGCGGATTTAAATTCGTTCAGGGTTTGCGTCACCGTTTCCCGGTAGGTGCCGATTGTATCGGCCAGGTCCTGATGGGTGAACCCCTTAACCTCCGGCCCGGATTGATGATAGTGTTTGAGCAGCAGCGAAGCCAACCGGCCGGAGATGGTTTTGAAGGCCAGGTTTTCCAGTCGCGCTTCCGATTCAGTGAGCCGCCCGGACAAAACCTGCATAATTCGCAAGCCCACCTGCGGCTTGTTCAGTATCATATATTCAACGTCGTGACGGCTCATCACGCACAGCAGGCAATCATCCAGCGCTTCGGCAAAGGTGTTGTGCATACCCTGCCCCAGCATCGACATTTCGCCGAAAACTGTGCCCGGCCCAATGGTCGAGACGATGAGCTTTTTGCCGTCGGGCGATATTTTGTAAAACTGCACCCGCCCCTTCTTCAAAATAAAGAGTACCTGCGCCCGGTCTTCGGGCTGATAAAAGACCTTGCCGGCCTTGCAGGTACTCATGGTAATCGATTTATCCATTTGCTGGATTTCTTGCCTGGATAAATCCTGAAAGATGTCAATCATCTTCAGATATCCGATTTTTTGGTCGAGATTGGTCATGGCATCACTCAGTCACCTGCCCCCAGCTGAAGCAACTCCTGCTTCAGCTCAACGATTGACGGATTTCCAAGAAAAATAATTTGATTATCCAGCACAAATGTCGGGGTGGCAAAAATATTATCTGGACAAATTGTATCCGGGTTGCTCAAATTTAACAAATCAATTTTCAATTTTGGGTAATTTCTGGTAACAACGTTCACCAAATGACGCGCTTGCGCGCAGCCCGGACAATCATCGGCAATATAAACCTGTAATTTATGTGGCACAGTCCTGTCCCTTTCCTGAAAAATTTAGGGTAGTGTAGCACAAAAACCATAGTTTCCGGGTAATATGGCTTACATTACGGCTGATTGGGTTGAAGACCTGCACTGCGTCTACGCCGGCGCGATTTTTTTGGGTTGCATTGACACTTTTCCTCACTTGCCCTACAATTTTCAGAGGATATATTGCGATTCAGGCTTCAGAGGGACGATATGAGGAATACCGCCACCAAATTATGGAGAGTATGGCAAGACCTGCTCTTTTTCGCCCGTCGCCGGCAACTGTTCAGCCCGGAAACGTGGCAATTAATTCCTGTGTCCAGGCTGCTTTACCACAAAATCGAGTATACCATCTTCGCCTACCCGCTGGCTGCCCCCCTGCCGAGCTACACGCCCCGGCTGCCCATTGTGTACCGGGCCGCCACGCCCGCCGACGCGGCCTGTTTTCGGCAAATACAGTCTCCGTCTCAAGTAGCCTACACCCTTCAGCGGCTTAACCATGGCCGCAACTGTTTTATGGCCCTGCATGAAGACAAGTTGATTGCCTTTGCCTGGGCCACCGATGAAATTTCCTTCAACCTGGACAACCTCGAAATGCGACTCAGCCCCGGCGATGTGTACATTGACGATGTGTACACCGCGCCCGACTATCGCCGCCTGGGTATTCAGTATCCGATGCACATTGAGCAACTGCGCTACTTGCAAAACCACAAATCGGGCAAGTTCAAACGGGCTATTGTCATCGCCGATGTCAATAACGCCCCCTCCCAAAAAATGATTCGCAAATTCGGATATCAGGAAATTGACCGGCTGGTTTTTAAACGGGTTTTTCTTAAGCGCACCTTCCGCTATCAAAACGGGCTGTTTTAATCCTGTTGATACCCGTGGGGGCGGCTTGC
>JAJRUC010000026.1 GCA_024278015.1 Chloroflexota bacterium | reverse complement strand
TGGCCGTGGGCGGCGACGGCACCAGCAACGAAGTGGTCAACGGCATGTTCACCGCGCCGTCGAAGGGGCAAACGCCCTGTCTGGGCTTGCTGCCGGTCGGCTCCGGTAACGATTTTGCCCACGTGCTGGGCATCCCTACCGATATTGAGGCCGCTTGCCGGGCGTTGAAACAGGGCCGGGCGCGTCGCATTGACCTCGGTTTGGTAACGGTGGACGGCCGGCCCCGCTATTTTGACAACAGCGTCGGCATCGGTTTTGACGGCGACGTGGTGGTTGATTTGAGCCGGGGTCGGCAATTGCAAGGCTTTTTCATGTACCTGTGGTCGGTCTTCCGGGTGCTTTTTTCCGGCCATTGGCCGTACACTATGCGCATTGCATACAACGACGTGGAACTTCATCAACCAGTCACCCTTATCACCGTGGCAAACGGCACACGAGCGGGGGGCGGGTTTTTGCTGACTCCGTCGGCCCACGTTGACGACGGCCTGCTGGATATTTGTTTCGCCGAAGGATTGTCAAAGTGGGGGGTGCTGAATTTGCTGCCCAAAACAATCAACGGGCGGCACGTCCACGACCCGGCCATCACCATGGACACCGCGTCGGCCGTCAGCATATCGATTCCACAGGGCGCGCCGGCCCATATTGACGGCGAAGTGCTTTGCACCAACGGCCATGAGTTCGAGTTTTCCATTCTGCCCCAAATATTGCGCGTGTGGGTGTAACCGACTGAAAGGAGACCCCGGTGAGCATTTACGGACAATATCTGCCGGCCGCCCTGGCCGCCTACCTGATTGGCGCGTTTCCCACCGGCGTGCTGGCTACCAAACTCAAAGGCGTACCCGATGTGCGCTATGTGGGCAGCGGGCACACCGGCGGAACCAACACCATGCGGCTGGCCGGCCCCTGGGTTGGAGTGGCCGTGGTCCTCATTGATGCTTTTAAGGGATTGTTGGCCTGGTTTATCGCCTTGCTGATTATGCGGGGCAACCCTGTGGCGCTGCCCATTGCCGCCACCGCCGCCGTCATCGGGCATTGCCGGCCCGTTTACACTCGCTTTGTGGGCGGCATGGGGCTGGCGACGGCGGGCGGGTTGCTGCTTGTCTTTCAACCCGTTACCATCGCCTTCGCCGTGCCGATTTGGGCCATCCTGTTTTTTCCGGTGTTCAAAAAACGATACTCCCCCCGGGCCGTGACCATCGCCGTTCCCGCCGCCGTCGCCCTGAATCTGGCCCTGTTCCCCGTCGAAGTCAATTTGGCCCGGATGCTGGTTGCGTTAGCGGTGGTGCTGGTCATCAGACACCTGCCGGAATGGAATCGGGTGGAGTGAGCAGAAAATACTAAAAAGCGTATTGCCATTGTTGCCCTTTAGTGCTACAATTTGCATGTATATTTTAATTTCCGGGTAATCACTCATTAATTAACTGAATTCGCCTGTATGCTAGATACGGATGGAGAAAGAAGCCGTGGCAAAAATCCTGTATGTAGAAGACCATCCCGCGCAACGCGACATAATGGCTCAAATGTTGGAACTGGGCGGGTTTGAAGTAGAAGTTGCCAATAATGGGGAAGAAGGCGTGGAGAAGGCCATTAAATGGCTGCCGGACATCGTCTTGATGGATTTGCGTATGCCGCGCATGGATGGCTTTGAAGCCATCGAATTAATTCGCGCCAACGAGTCCACCGCCGACACCCCCATCATTGCCATCTCTGCCTGGGCCAGCGGCAAGCATAAAAAACGCGCTATGGACGCGGGCGCCACCGAGCATTTTACCAAACCCGTTGACCTGAACCGGCTGATGACCACCATCAAAGGCTACCTGAAAGAGAGCTAGTCTTAATTTCTACACGCAACAACAGGCCGGTAATTTTAAAACCGGCCTGTTTTATGTTTAACCGCATCGGCAAAACAATGACAGAAAAAATTCGTCTGGCCCTGCCCAGCAAAGGCAGGCTTCAACAAGATACCCTTGAGCTTCTCTCTGCCTGCGACATGAAAGTATCGCAGCAAAACAGCCGCCAATACATTGCCCAAATCAAGGCCATGCCCCAAACAGAAATCTGGTTTCAGCGGCCCGCCGACATCGTCCGCCAGGTGCGCAACGGCGATGTGGATTTCGGCATTGCCGGATACGACTCCGTGGTGGAGTATCGGGGCGACGCCCGGCAGCTTGTTATCATTCACGATGCTCTGGATTACGGCCACTGCACCCTGGATGTGGTAGTGCCCGAACAGTGGGCGCATATCCATTCAGTGGCCGACCTGGCCCGGCTGGCCCAATCGGCTCCGCCGGACCGGCCCCTGCGCGTGGTCAGTAAATTTGAGCGCACCGCCACCCGGTTCCTCAATGCGCGCGGCGTTGCTCCCTGCCGCCATCTGCACGCCGACGGCGCGCTGGAGGCCGCCCCCAATATGCAAACCGCCGATTTCATCATCGATTTGGTGCAAACCGGCCTGACCCTGCAAGAAAACCGGCTGAAACGCATTGAAAACGGGACCATCGTCGCCAGTCAGGCCTGCTTCTTCGGCAATCGAACCGCCCTGCAAACCCGGCCGGCCACACTGGTCGCCGCCCGCCTGATGCTGGAACGCTTCGAGGCCCATTTGCGGGCCAAACAACATTACAACCTCATCGCCAATGTGCGCGGCCCGTCGGCGGCAGCCGTGGCCCAAAAGCTCCACCATCAAACCGAACTGGGCGGCCTGCAAGGGCCAACCATCTCCCCCGTCTACCCCAAAACGCCCGGCCAAAACGGCTGGTACGCCATCAGCATCATCGTTCACAAATCACGCCTGCAACGCGCCATCCAGCAATTGCGCGGCGTCGGCGGGAGCGGGGTGGTCGTTCTGCCCGCCATCTTCATCTTCGAAGAAGAACCGGAACGCTGGCGACAACTTCAGCAAAAACTGACGGAGGTCTGATGCCCGAACGTCCCCTTTTCCCCATTCTGGACGCCGAAACCGCCCGCCAAACCATCCTGCGCCGCCTCCCCCCTGGCGACGCCCCCCTCTCCCCCACCCTCGCCGCCGGCATCCGGCGCGTCTTCGGCGAGAGCCTTTCGCCGGAAGAGGCCGTCCGCCGCATCCTGACCGACGTTCGGGAGCGCGGCGATTCCGCCCTTGCCGACTGGACGGCCCGCATTGACGGCCTGCGCCTGGACG
>JAJRUC010000025.1 GCA_024278015.1 Chloroflexota bacterium | reverse complement strand
CCAGTTGGTGGTGGTGTAGCCGCCGCGCAGGGTGATGGTTTGGCTGATGTACAGGGTTTGGTTGCCGTCGCGCGTCACGTTGGTATTGCAGAAACCGGCCACCTTCACCGTATCGCCGGAGTTGGCCGCATCGACGGCATCTTGCCAAACGCTGACCACCGGGCCGTCGTTCACGCGGGCAAAGCAGGTGGCGGCGCCGTAGCTTTCATCCGCGCCCACGTCAAAGCCGCCCCCAAAGGGCCGCACCTGCCCGTCAAGGTCGCTGCTCAGGCCGGTATTCGGGTCGGCGGCGTTCACCAGATTCGCCCCCGCTTGCAGGTGGTAATCGTTATTGGCCGGGTCAACAAACTGCGGCGCAGAGGCCACGGGATTGCTGACGGTCACGTTGATGGTTTGGTCGCCGGTGTTGCCCAAAATCACGCTGTAACTGGCGTTGGCTGTGGCCCCGGTCTGGTTAATAACCCCGCCGCCGGTATTGCTGACCACAATGGTATTGCTGAGTATTACCGTGCCCGCGCCTGCGCTGTCGTTTAAGACGCCGCCGCCGGTGACGGTGGCCGTGTTATTGACCAGGGTGTTATTCCACAGGGAAAGCGTCGCGCTAAAATTATACACCGCGCCGCCCTGTTTGGCCTGGTTATTGTAAAAAACATTGTTTTTGAGGATGGGATTGCCGCCGTCAATCTCAATGCCGCCCCCCAGTTCGGTGGACTGATTGCTGTAAATCAGGTTGCCGTCGATGGTGGGGTTGCCATCCACATAAATGCCGCCGCCGGTGCCGAAGCCTTTGGCGGTGTTGCTGTAAATATGGTTGTAACGGGCGGTCAAACTGTTGGTGGTGTTGATGTACACCCCCCCGCCGCCGAAGCCGTTGCCCTGGGCCGTGTTGCTGTAGATGCGGTTGTATTCGATGGTGGCCTGACTGCCGGCGTTGATGTAAATGCCACCGCCGTCGGAAAAGGCAGCGTTGTTGTAAAAGCGATTGTAGCGAATGGTGGCCGAACTGTTGTTCAGGTACAGACCGGCCCCGCTTTCTATCAGGGAAATCGAGCCGCCGACATCATCGAAAGTTTGGCCGTTTTGCAGGGTCAACCCTTCGATGACCACGTTTACGGCATTGGTGACGGTCATCACCCGGCCCGCGCGCTGGCCGTCGATGATGGAGGCGTTGGCTTGCGGGTCAGAGTCTACCCAGTCGGCGGTGGTGTATCCTCCGCGCAGGGTCAGGCCGTTGGTCCGGACGGTCAGGTTTTCGTTGTACGTGCCCGCCGCAATTTTGATGGTATCCCCGCCGGCCGGATTTTGGCTGAGCGCATGCCCGATACTGGCGCACGGGTTGCTGCTATCGGCGCAGGTATTGGCTCCGTCCACGCCGCCGGAAGCCACGTACAGCGTGTTGCCGGCCGCCCGCACCGGCATCGGTTGGCCGGCGAAGGTCAGCAGCAATAAAAAAAGGCCGGCCCCGGCCAGTAGAAACGTTAAAGCGATGCGCAAGATTTTTTTGGCGTGGCTTGTTGAAAGGAGTTGGGTGGAGAGGATACTGGTCACTTGGCTCATAATTTCCCTACCCTGTTATTATGGTTTTAAGTGCAATACATATCGTTAGAAAAATTTTAAAGTAGAGAGGAGTTAAACTGGAGAGACTGCAAGGCAGGCAATTAATGACTGCCGGGGTGATTGGGTACTCAAAAGCACAAAACGCAAGGCGAAAAACGCATCATGGCGATACGTCTTTCGCGTTACGTTTTTGGCAACAAAGGACTACCCCTACCAGGTGTAGGTCCTGGTCTGGTCAACCACAACCAGGGTAGCGGTGCCGTGGTCAAGACAAGCGTTATTGACCGTCCCATCGCCCTTCAGGGTAGCCGTGCCGCTGGAGGTAGTGCCGCTCGCCAGCAGCGTTGTGCCGTAGCCGGAGGCGCTGCCGGACACAGAGGTACCATCGGGGGCGTTCAGGCCGCTGGCTTTGTCTTTAACCGTCACCGAGGCTGTGATTTTGTATTTGCATCGTCCCCCGGCTTTGGGTTCATTGGACACTGTAAACGAATTGATGGTGTAGGCGTACTGGGTGCCTCCGCCCAGCAGGCCGGTAATAACCCGGCCGTAAATCTGGTTGATTTGCGGCCCCAGCAGCAACAGCGCTCCAACGACTACCACTGCCACCAAAACCAGGAGCAAACTGTATTCTACCAGGCCTTGCCCCTGTTCCTGCTTGAATAATTTCATAAAAACATCCTCCATACAGGACAGATAATAAAAAAGAAATAATGTATGGTATAAAATGATTACTTTACAGGACTTACGCAGTTGCGGTAAATCACGGTGTTTTACCCCCTCCCTGCTTCGCGTCCCCCGATGTCGGGGGAGGAGCTAATTCCCCCCGCTTGAGGGCGCGAAGCGGTTTCTTCATCAGGGACTGAGGGGGGTAAAATGTTGCAACTGCGTAAGTCCTACTTTAATTATATCATATCAAAAATAGACTGTAAACTGTTTCGGTAAATCTTTATCCAAAATTTACCCACTTCACTTATTACAATAATAGGCCAGGATACGCAAAAAGACTATGGGGGATTCCCTGATTCGAATGAGAAAAGACCTGATTTTTTGAGAGGGCCTGTGAAACAGGCCGGGGAGGGCGGTCGTTTACTTGCGGGTTAGTTTTGGGCGGCCCGACGCAGCCATTGGCCGGTGTAACTGTTCGCCGCTCCGGCGATGAGTTCCGGCGGCCCGGCGGCCACTATCTCGCCGCCGCCGTCGCCCCCTTCCGGCCCCAGGTCAATGACCCAGTCGGCGCATTTGATGACGTCCAGATTGTGTTCTATGACAATGACGGTGTTGCCTTTGTCAACCAGACGTTGCAGCACCGTCAGCAGCCGTTCAATATCGGCGAAGTGCAGGCCGGTGGTCGGTTCATCCAGAATATAGAGCGTTTTGCCGGTTGAGCGACGGGCCAGTTCCTTGCTCAATTTAATGCGTTGCGCCTCGCCGCCGGAAAGGGTGGTGGCCGGCTGGCCGAGTTTTACGTAGCCCAGCCCCACCTTTGCCAGCGTCTCCAGTTTGCGCCGCAGGGCGGGGATATTGGCAAAAAAACTCAACGCCTCTTCCACGGTCATATCCAGCGCATCGGCGATGGTTTTGTTTTTGTATTTGATTTGCAGGGTGTCCCGGTTGTAGCGCAGTCCGTCGCACACTTCGCAGGGAATGTAGACATCGGGCAGAAATTGCATCTCAATTTGAATGATGCCCGCCCCCTGACAGGCTTCGCAGCGGCCCCCCTTTACGTTGAAGCTGAATCGCCCCGGCCCGTAGCCCCGCAATTTGCTTTCCGGCAGGCCGGCGTACAGGCCGCGCAGCGGGCCAAAAAGGTTCACATAGGTGGCCGGATTTGAACGCGGGGTGCGGCCAATCGGACTCTGGTCGATATTGATGACTTTATCCAGATAACGAATTCCTTCCAGTGAATTGAAGCGGCCCGGTTTGTTTTTGGCCCGGTACATATATTGAGCCAGCTTTTTTTGCAGAATGTCAATAACCAGGCTGCTTTTGCCGCTGCCGCTGACGCCGGTGACGCAGGTAAAGGTTCCCAGCGGAAAATCAACATCGATGTTTTTCAGGTTGTTTGCCCTGGCCCCGCGCAGTCTTAAAAAGCGGCCGTTGCCCGGTCGATGTTCGCCGGGGGGGCTGATTGATTTTTCCCGGCGCAAATATTGAGCCGTCAAACTGGGTGACTGGGCCAGAAACGTAGCCGTATCGGCGCTGAAAACCACCTCGCCGCCGTGGTCGCCCGCCCCCGGCCCCATATCGACAATCCAGTCGGCGGCGCGCATGGTGTCTTCATCGTGTTCAACTACCAGCACCGTATTGCCCGCATCCCGCAAATTTTGCAGCGTTTTTATTAAACGGGCGTTATCCCGTTGATGCAGGCCCATCGACGGCTCATCCAGCACGTACAGACAGCCCATCAACTGCGCGCCGATTTGCGTCGCCAGCCGGATACGCTGCGCCTCGCCGCCGGACAGGGTGACGGTGGTTCGGTCCAGCGACAGATAATCCAGCCCCACGTTCATCAAAAATTGCAGCCGTTCCGCAATTTCTTTGAGGATGGGTTGGGTGATGGTTTGCCGGCGGCTGGAGAAAACGTCGTCGTTGGCCGTTAAGTGGGCTACCCATGCCTGCAATTTTTTGATAGACAAAGCGGCCGCCCGGCTGATGGATAAATCATCAATGGTTACGGCCAGCGCTTCGGCCTTAAGCCGCTGCCCGTGGCAGGTGGGGCAGGTGCGCGGGGTCATGTAGTGTTCGATTTCGTTCTTCAGAAAATCAGTTTGACGGGCCTGAAGACGGCGTTTTAAATTGGGAATCACGCCCTCAAATACGGTTTCGATGGTCCGGATGCGGTTGTCCGGCAATACCTGTTTGACGGGAATTTTGTCGGTGCGTTTGCCGCCGTACAAAATAATATCCCGGTGTTGCGGCGAAAGTGACTGCACCGGCTGGTTAAGGGGAATCCGGTAAAAATTACAGACCGCCCGCAAAAGTTGTTGATAGTAGCTGTTGGGGTTGTTTTTTGTCTCTTTGGCCCACGGTCTGACCCCGCCGTTAGAGAGCGCCAGTTCGGGCCGCCCGAAAATCAAATCGGGGTCAAATTCCGGGCGCGTGCCCAGGCCGGTGCAGGTGGGGCAGGCCCCGTGCGGGCTGTTAAAGCTGAAGGTGCGCGGCTCGATTTCTGACAGGTTGGTGCCGCAATGCACGCAGGAAAAGTGTTCGCTGTACAGGGTGTCGAAGACGTCCTGGCGGTTGGTCACATCGGTGACGATGACCTGCCCCTTGCTCAATTTCAGAGCGGTTTCCACCGAATCGGTCAGGCGGGCGATGTTTGTCTCCTGCTTCCGGTGGGCTTCGTTGCGGCGCACAACAAGCCGGTCAACCACCACCTCGATGGTGTGCAGGGCGTTTTTATCCAGTTCAAACAGTTCGTCCACTTCCCGCATGTAGCCGTCAACCCGGATGCGGACGAACCCCGCTTTGCGAATATCGTCGATAACCGCCTGATGAGCGCCCTTTCTGCCTTTAACCACCGGCGCCAGCACCATAATGCGGCTGCTGTCCGGCTTTTCAAGAATCGAATCGACAATTTGCGGCGTTGTTTGCTGGTTGACTTCCCGGCCGCATTGGGGGCAGTGGGGCGTCCCCACCCGCGCAAACAACAATCGCAAATAATCGTAAATTTCCGTGACCGTACCCACCGTAGAGCGCGGATTATAGCCGGCCCCCCGTTGGTCAATGGAAATTGCCGGGCTGAGGCCCTCAATTTGGTCAACGTCCGGTTTTTCCATCTGGCCCAGAAACTGGCGGGCGTAAGCCGACAGGGATTCAACATAGCGGCGTTGCCCTTCGGCGTAGATGGTGTCGAAGGCCAGGCTGCTTTTGCCGGAGCCGGAGAGGCCGGTAATGACCACCAGCTTGTCGCGGGGAATTTCGACGGTGATATTTTTCAGGTTGTGCTCGCGCGCGCCGCGCACCAGCAACGTATTTTGCACCATTTAGCGGCTGCCTCACAGAAAACTGATCCAAACAGATAGTTTACCATTTTGCCGGTCATTTTTCCAATTTATGCTTTGGGCGGGCATTGTATGCGTAAATTTAGATTACATAATACTACTGAACATGATTGACAATTTTCGGGAATCAGGGCATAATATTTAGGTGAATGAATAAACCATAGAAATGCCTGTTGAGAAAAGGTGAGCCAATGTCGGTTAGTGAAGAAAACCCCATTCCCCAACCCAATACTGGCGATGATTTACCCGATTGGTTACGTGAACTCAGGGGCGATACGCCTCCGCAAAAAAACCCGGAGCCGTCTGCCTCCCCGGTCAAACCGGAGGCTTCGGCTGAAGAAACCGATGACCTGCCGGACTGGCTGCGGGACTCTGCCGTAGAAGCAGAACAGGAGCAGGAAGAACCATCTTTGCCCGCGGCAGAAGCGGAGCCGGATGCGGATGGAGAGGCGTTGTGGCAACAAATTCTGGCCGAAGAAGGCATCTCGTTGAGCGACGTTGGCGAAGAACGCCCGGAAGGCGCAGATGATATGTCTGTGGCAGACTGGATGGCCGCCACTGCCGATGAATCTGCCAAGCGGCAGGCGAAAGCGCTGGCCGCGCCGCCGCCTGCTGTTGAGGCCGAAGCGGCGGAAACCGTTGCAGCGGAGGCCGACCTTGAGCCGGCAGACGACGGCATGGTAGAAACCGACGACCTGCCGGACTGGTTGCGGGCAGACCAGGCCGTGGCCGCCACCGAAACGCCGGCCTGGCTGCCGGATGAAAGCGTAGCCGCCGAAGCGGAGGTTGAAGCGGCGGAAACCGTCGAAGCGGAGGTTGAGGTTGAGCCGGAAGACGACGGCATGGTAGAAACCGACGACCTGCCGGACTGGTTGCGGGCAGACCAGGCCGTGGCCGCCACCGAAACGCCCGCCTGGCTTCTGGATGAAAGCGTAGCCGCCGGGGCCGTCGAAGCCGAAGCGGCGGAAACCGTCGAAGCGGAGGTTGAGGTTGGGCCGGCAGACGACGGCATGGTAGAAACCGACGACCTGCCGGACTGGCTGCGGGACGAACAGCCCGTGGCCGAAGCGGAAACGCCCGCCTGGCTGCTGGATGAAAGCGTAACGGCGGAAACCGTCGAAGCGGAGGTTGAGGTTGAGCCGGCAGACGACGGCATAGTAGAAACCGACGACCTGCCGGACTGGCTGCGGGACGACCAGCCGGCAACCGAAATGGAGGCGGAAACATCAACCTGGCCGGCCGATGACAGTATTCTGGAGGCCGATGTTGAAGCGGCTGAAGAAATTATGGAAGAAGAACCGCTGTCGGCCGTTGAAAGCCGGGACGATTCCTTCAACGAAGCGGATTTTATGGATAGCGAAGGCTTGCCGGACTGGATGCTGGAAGGCGAAATGTCGGCCCGGCAAGAGGCGGAACCCGGCCCTGAAGAAGACGTTGCGCCGGCTGAACCGGCCTCTGCCGAAGCAGAGCCGGTTGCGGAAAGCGATGTGGTTGACACAGAGGGTTTACCCGATTGGCTGAAGGAAGCAGAAGCCGCTGAAGCCCCGCTTGATGATGAACAAATCCCGTCGTGGTTGGCAGAAACCGCGCGTGAGCAGGGCATAGGGGATATCATCGATATTGAAGCAGAGGCCGACAACGTGGAAATCCCGGAATGGTTGCAAATGACCTCTGGCGCAGAGACGCCGGCAGAGGCGGAAGCGCCGGAAGAAGCGGAAGTGGGCAGCCTGCCCGTGTGGCTGGATGAACCGCCCGCCGAATTGGTGGAACCCATTGATGAAGAAACGGTTGGGGACGAACAGTACCAGTCGCCTGAATCTGAAACGCCGGTCTGGATAAAGCAGTTGCGGCATGAAGAATCGTCAACGCCTGAAGCGATGGAAACGCTGGAGAGCATTGAACCGGAGGCGGTGGAACCGGCGGTTGACGGTGTGGCTGAGGTTGCAGAAGTGGTGCTGTTGCCGGCAGAGACGATTTCAGAAGACCTGGGCGAAATTTCGGCCCCGGCAGACAAGCTGGCTATTGCCCAGGCGGCCTTTAACGCTGATGACGTGGACGAAGCGCTGGCGGTGTTGCGCTCTCTGGTTGAAGATTCCGAATCATTAAGCCGGGTGATAGACCTGTTGCAACAGCGTGCTGAAGCGCATACCGATAACGCAAACCTGTTTGAGCTTTTGGGTGACGCCCAAATGAGAGACGGACAACTTAATCAGGCGCTCCACACCTACAAACAGGCTCTGGGAATTTTATAATATCCCGGTCAATTTAAAAGGCCCGCTTTTTGGCGGGCTTTTTTCATGCGAAACGGCCGAATTTGTCAACAACCCGGCTATCTGCTATAAGAAAAAATGCAGCATCCGGTCAGCAGCCTTCAATACGCCCTGCGACAGGCTCAGGATGCTTCCGAAGAAGCAAACCCGGGGAGGGGGGACGACAGGGGGAACAACCCGAAACCCGGAACTTGAAACCTGTTTTCAAAGGAGAACATTGTGGAAAGAACATTTATCATCTTGAAGCCCGATGCGGTTCAACGTCAATTAGTGGGCGAGTTGGTGGCCCGCTTTGAACGGCACGGCCTGAAAATTGTAGCCATGAAATTTATGCAGGTTTCAATTGACCTGGCCCGGGAACATTACGCCGTTCATCAAGCGCGCCCCTTCTTTAACGACCTGATTGCCTATATTACCTCCGGCCCGGTTGCGGCGATGGTGCTTGAAGGCCCGGCGGCCATTCAAATAGTACGCAATATGGTGGGCGCAACCAATCCGGCAGAAGCCGCTCCGGGCAGTATTCGCGGAGATTACGGCATGCAAATCGGCCGAAATCTGGTTCACGCCTCAGACGGCCCGGAGACCGCCCAGACTGAAGTGGCCCTGTGGTTTAATGATAGCGAACTGGTTTCTTATGAAAGAGATCTGGAACGCTGGATTTTGGAATAAACCGGCATCATGCCTGACTGTAACGCCAAAAGGGCCGGCCTGTTAATCAGACCGGCCCTTTTTTGAATCAGACGGCTGATTTTAACTGATGATGGGGTCCAGCAGGCCGTAATTTCCATCGGCGCGGCGGTACAACACATTAATGCGCCCCGGTTCGGCATTGTAAAAGATAAAGAAATCATGAGACAGCAGATTCATCTGTTCGACGGCCTCTTCTTCATCCATCGGCAAAATTGAAAACTGTTTTACCCGAACAATTTTACGGGTTTCTTCCTCGGCCAGCATATCCATTGCTGTGTCAGAGAGGGGGGGAAAATCTTCGTTGCGAATAGATTCATGGGCTTGCCAGCGATTTTTCCGTTTGCCTTTTAAACGGGTGATTTGGCTGTTGAGTTTATCGACGGCAATATCGATGGCCGTGTGCAGGTCTTGATTACGTTCTTCGGCCCGAAGTATTTTGTGTCTGGTTCTGACGGTAATTTCGGCAATAAATCTATCCAAATTACTTTTTGTAGCCTCTTTAGCGAGTTCTACCCGCGTTTCGATGATGCCGGGCAAAAATCTGTCGAACTTCTCTACCTTTTTCTCGGTGTAGTTTTTGGTTCTCTCCTGTAGATTCAGGTTTTTTCCTGTTAGAACCAGTGCCATAATTAGAAGCTCCTTTCAATAAGTGGTTGGTAAAAAGTAAATACAGATACCTGTGTTTGGCGTTGTCAACGCGCCCGCGCCAGCGTCAGGCCGTAAACTGCTTTGGCGCCGGCCTGCTGCAAGGCTTCGGCGCAGGCATCTAACGTTGCTCCGGTGGTACATACATCGTCAATGAGTAGCACGGTTTTGTCTTGTAGCTGGTTATTGCGGCATGTAAAGGCATTGGCTACATTGTGTTGACGCTCAACGGCGTTCAGGGTCATCTGGCTTTTGGTGGGCCGGCATCGGATTAATGTATGAACATTAATCGGCTGTTGCACGTGTTTGGTCAGTTCCTTTGCCAGCAATTCGGCCTGATTGTACCCGCGTTGTTTGTGGCGGGCGCGATGCAACGGCACAGGCACAATGGCTTCGGTGTTAAGGCTGGTAATAGTATAGCAAGTTGCAAGCAAAGGGGCAAGGGTTTTTGCCAATACGTGGTAATTTTGATACTTGAATTTATGGATGGCCGTCCTCAGGGGGGCGTTTTCAAACAGGGCCACAGATCGAATGCCTTGCAGGTGGCGCAAGGGATGCGTTTGGCATTGCCGGCAAGTGTTTGGGGAGTTAAACCCCGGATAACCGCAGACCGGGCAGTACGGGGCTTCTATCTGCCGGATGCGCCCGCGACAATCTTCGCATAAAAAACTACCGCTGCTGCGGCAAGATACGCACTGTGGCGGAAACAACAAATCCAGAATAATATCTGATAATTGTGGCAGCCATACCGAAAATCGGGTTATCATAGAGTTAAAGGCCATCCGTTGCCGGGTAAATTAGCGGGCTGCCAGTCATGGCAGTTGGGGGGGTGGATTCAGGGCGCTTCAAACAGGAGATGGTCGCCACGGGCGGTGGCTGTTTGCCGGATAACACCCACCGGCACTTCCAGAATACAAGCGGCCCGGCTAACGTAACGGCCAAGTTTGTTGGGCGTCATGTTTTCGTCACACCTGATGACCGTTAAGGACTGGTCAATGTAAATCACATCCAGCGGGAAGGCCATAAAAAAGGTATGGATGCTTTTTTCGTTTTTCAAGAGCAATCCTTGCCCCGGCTGCAAGGGCGATGCCCGCATCAGCCCTTTTAACCGGGAGAAGAAGGTATCGGCGACGGCGCATTGGTCGGTCAGGGTGGTATTTTTGGTTTGGTTTTTGATGACCATTAAAATGCGCCCAAGGCTCCTGATTCCAGAATTTGCAGGACGGCAGGCCCCAACAGGACAATAAATAACGATGGAAAAGTCAGGAAGACCATCGGGAACAGCATTTTGATGGGGGCTTCCTGGGCCTTCTTTTCGGCGCGTTGCCGGCGCTGGATTCTCATCTGTTCTGCCTGAATACGCAACACTTTGGCTATACTCACCCCAAATTGGGTGGCTTGAATAATGGCCGCCACAAAGCCGGTAACATCAGACACGCCGATATTTTTATCCATTTCGCGCAGGGCTTCAACGCGCAATTTTCCCAATCGAATTTCCTGCAAGACGCGGGCAAACGCCTTGGAGAGTTCGTTATCCCATTTTTCTGCAACTTTAGCCATTGCCCCTTCACAACCCAGACCGGCTTCGACGCAAATAACCAGCAGGTCAAGCGCATCGGGCAGCGATTTAATGACATCTTCCTGACGCTGTTTAATTTTGCTGCCTAACCATACACCGGGCAAAATATAGCCGATAACGGCGGCAAAAACAGAAAAGGCATAATATGTGCCGGACTGGCCGGTAACGCTTAAGATTAAAATAGCGAACACCAGAAATATAATGGCCGCGCCCCCTTTGATACCCATAAAAATCTCGGCGCTTTTTACGGGCCGTCCGGCCAGTTCAATATCTTGCCGGGCTTTTTCCATAACTTGCTGTGGCGCAAATCGGGTGACTGACCGGGAGATGGTTTGCAGGATGGGGACAACAATTCGCTCTGTGAAGGGCAGAGACATCTCTATCTCTTCCAGAGTCATTGGTGTATCGAGGTTGGCGTAATCTTTTAGCCGGTCTTGCAGGTTGCCGCCGGATGCTTTGGGAGCAAACACCAGGCCGACCACAATCAAGGCGATTGCGCCCAGTACCACCACACCGCCAATAATTATTACGGTCATATTCATACATCACCTCTTTATTATGAGATGGAGCGTTAGTTTAAATATCGATACGAACTACCTTTTGAATGGCAATGAACCCCATAGTAATCATAAACAGGGCTGCGCCGGTCATAATCCAGCCGCAGGGCTGGGTTTTGCAATTAGAGGGGTCGGCGCAGGGCAAAAACAGGCGGCCTATAAATTCGCTGTTCATCATGTATAAAATTAACCCCAATACAATGGGCAACAAAGAAATAATGTAACCGCTGAGCATACCCTGGGCCGTCAGGGTTTTTATTTCGCCGGCAATGCGCACCCGTTCTCTGATGACAAACGAAATCACCTCCAGTATTTCTGCCAGGTTACCGCCAACCTCGTGTTGAACGTTAATGGCGGTAATCATCAGGTCCAGGTCTTCGCTGGGGACGCGGCGCACCATATTATTCATGGCCCGTTCACTAGAGACGCCCAACTGCACTTCCCGCACCACCCGCTTGAATTCTTCGGCGATGGGGTCCGGCATTTCTCTGGACACACTTTCCATAGCCTGCAAAATAGAATAGCCGGCCCGCAACCCGTTAGCCATCAGGTTGATGGTATCACCTAACTGGTCGTTGAACATTTTCAGGCGTTTTCTTTTTCTGGAGCCTAAATAAAAGCGGGGTAAAAAGAAGCCGAAGACCGCGCCGGCCAAGGCTAAAACCAGGTTGTTATGGAAAATTAAAAAGGCCAGCGCGCCGGTTACAATAATGCTGATAAACTCCAGCATAATATATTCGGTGGCGGTGATTTTTAAATTCGACTGGGCCAACTGGGTTTGGATATTAACGGCAAACCCTTTTTCTTCAATGGCTTCGTCAATGTTTTCCACCAGCCTTGAGGGTTTCTTTTCCTCTTTCTTCTTTTCTTCTTTGGGGCCGGCCTCACCGACAACGGTTTTCAGACGGTTTATGGCCGTTTTGTCTGTAGATTCCCGGCCTCTAAGTACCGCAAAAAGAATCAACCCAATTGCCAGGACTAAAATAACACCCAAGCCAAATAAAATTAGTGGATTCATTTGTCTTATCCTTTGTCAGAGTAACTATACCGCCACAGTTTGGCCTTAGTGTCTATCCGTAAATTAATTACGCCGGGTGATAGTCAGGATAGTTGAGGTTGAAAACAACCGGATTCGCGCTTTTTACCCCCTCCCCGGCCCTCCCCCTTTTAGGGGGAGGGCATTT
>JAJRUC010000489.1 GCA_024278015.1 Chloroflexota bacterium | reverse complement strand
GCCAACCCCAGGCAGAAACCGCCGGCCCGACAAAAGGCGTTATCACGGCCACGGGCAACCTGTCGGTTACGAAAAAAATTGCGCTGCCGGCGGTCTTGAGCGAAGCGCCGCAGCCGGCCGAAAACGCTGCCCCCCCGGAATCACCCGTCCCCACCCTTGAACCGGCAAGCCGGTCAACGGTCAGCGCCACGCCCCCCCCGCAAGACGCGCAATCAACGGAAATGCCGTTGTGGGGTCAGGTAGCGGTCATTCTGGCTGGTATTTTGGCGGGAACGCTGGTGTATGTATTTTTACGCCGCCGCGTCCTACCCCCGGAATAGGGGCTTTGGAGGCAACGGAAGCGGCTGGTTTTAACCTGAACAACCAAAAAGGTCTGCGGAAATGCTATCTGCAGACCTTCTGGTTTCAAAGTGGCTATTCAGGCTATATCAGGCAGGGCGTTTTTTAGACAGCAGGGTGACGCATACGCCGGGAAACAACCAGTACGGCCGTCAACCCCAAAGCAATCAACGCTATGCCAAAGCCGCCCACCCCGGTATCGGGCACTTCCTGAGGCGTATCGCCGCCCCCGGCCGGCGTGCCCACAGGCACGGGCGTGTTGGTTTCCGGCGGCGCCTGAGCCGTGGCCGTGGCAGATTCTCCTTCGGTGGGGGTTTGGGTGGGCTGCACAACCGGCGTGTTGGTGGGCGTCGGTTGTGCCGGTTCGGTAGGAGCAACGGGTACGGGGGTATGCGTGGCAGTGGGCGTTGGCAGTTCTTCCACCACGGCCAGCGTCGGTGTTGCCACCGGCGTTACCTGAGCCAGTTCCTGCTGATTTTTAATGTTACGCAAAATCAACACGCCGCCAATGGCTACCAGCCCCAGCACAATTAAACCGGCCAGGCCAACGGCCAGAATCACAAATAAACGATTGCTGCCGCCTTCCTCTTCGCTTGGGTCAAAATCGGTCGGTTCTTCAAAATCAATTGTCATTTGCCACTCCTTTGTTTAATTTATCTTGCAAGGGCGCAATGGCAGCCAAACAGATTTCAGGTTTTCAGTATGGCCCCACCATCAATTTGCACGCCATATCAATGATGACATAATGTTCAGGGGTTATTATACCACCATTCCAAAATTATGTAAACCCCGGTTTCCATAATATCAAATTATCAATTGGATGACAAATTTCGGGATGCCCGCATGGCAATCAAGCTCAACTTTGTACCTTGTCAACCAACCTTACGCAGCAGGCAAGGCAAACGCAACCTTAAAATTAACTTTACCAAAAGGGCGTGGTAAAGTCGCTTGACAAGACATATTCGCTTGAAAATGCAGGGGCGTGCTGCAGCGCGCCCCTACTACGAGAATTATTCGTTTTACACCGATTTTTCCGGTAAACCCCGCAGGGGCGGCTGGTGAGCCGCCTTTACCGCGAGGAATCTCGCCAGGATAGCAACCTTAAAATTAACTTTACCCCGTTCGGGGCACACGTGCAACAGCCCTGCACCCGCTGCTTGCCTCTCTTTACATAGATTTGCGAGTGTGGTATACTTTTTACACGTTACGTAAAGCATAATCATCGATATATCACTAAAAATACACAATACCGGGTGATAAGGTTTAATGTCAACTGAAAGAACACATCTGGAGCAACCCCCGCCATCGTTCATCAAAGTGTGGTCTGACAAACTGCATCAATTGGGGATTGCGGCTCCGGCGGTATTGTTTCTGGAATTTAACAAACCATTGAGTTTTGTGTGGGGGCAATTTTTGTTGATGGGGCAGCCGCTGTTGAACACCTTTCTGCCCCGGCAATTTACCCAAAATGCCGTCAACCTGCTTTCAGACCGAACCCGTCTGGAGCAATTCATAAAAGAATTGGAAGGCCGTTAATTATGGTGTCGCTTACCCAGCTTTCGGCGTTGATTTTGCTGATATTTTTTGTCACCCTCATCCTGTTTTTCTCCAACCGCACCCGGCAGGGGCGCGTACCCGCGTTGCGGCCCATTGCCGCCTTCAGCACACTGAAGGGGTTAATGGCCCAGGCCATCGAATCCGGCCGCAAGCTCCATATTTCATTGGGAACCGGGGGTATCACCCAAAATGCCCCGGCAGATACCCTGGCCGGGTTGACGGCTCTGGAGTACCTTTCCCGGCAGGCCGCCGCCTCTAAAACCACGCCCATCATCACCACCGCCGACCCCGCCGTGATGCTCCTGGCCCAAAACACCATGCGTAAAGCCTATGGCCCCGATAAAGAAGGGGCCGTCAAGTCGGCGGCGCAAGTGCGCTGGATTTCGCCGGAAAAAGCGGCCTACGCCGCCGGGGTAATGGGGGTGTTGTCCATTGAAGATATTGCCGGAAACGTGATGATCGGCAATTATGGCGATGAATACCTGCTGATGGGCGAAGCCGCCCAACAGCAAGCCAAACCCATCACCACCGTGGCCGCCGCCGCCGGCCCCGATGTGTTGCCCTTCCTGTTTGCCACCACCTCCCATGCCTTGTGGGGTGAAGAAATGTACGCCGCCGGCGCATATCTTGACCGGAAACCGACCCACATCGGCAGCCTGCTGGCTCAGGATACGGTGCGCTGGGGGTTGGGGATTTTTATTTTGATTTCGGTTTTGCTGAAGGCTTTTGGAGTACTGCCATGACCAGACTGGGCCGTATTATCGCCACCGTTGTGGCTATCAGCGCAGGAGTTTCCGTTTTGGCCGGTTACTTCACGGATACATTCAGCTCATTGGGCTTCATTATCCTGGGCTGGGCCGCCATTGTCATTGCCTTTGCCATGATGCTGGGCGTGGTCAACATCTTGCGGGTCCACACCAACAAAATCCGCACCCTGGAAAAAGGCTGGTTTTACAGCGCGATGTTGATTGTGGCCCTGGCTTTAACGCTCATTATCGGCAGAAACGGCCCCAACTCTGCCGCCGGACAATCGCTGTTTGACTATATCCTGCGCCCGCTTGAGGCTTCATTGTTCGCCCTGATGGCCTTTTTTGTGGTCAGCGCCGCCTATCGCGCCTTCCGCATGAAGAACTTCGAAATGGCCCTGTTCGTCTTGTTTGCCATCGTCGTGTTGCTGGGGCAAGTGCCGGCCGGTTTTCAGTTGTGGCCGGATTTGCCCCTCATTAAAGAATGGATTATGCGGGTTCCCGCCCTGGCCGGCGCCAGAGGCATCTTGCTGGGTGTTTCATTGGGAACCATTGCCACCGGCCTGCGCGTTTTACTGGGCGCAGACCGGCCCTATGCGGATGTAGAGTAAAGACGCCTGGTGTGTTATGGAAACAACCCAACCTGACCCCCGAAAGCCAATTCCGGAAATTACGCCCGACTGGCTGCTGACCCTGCTAAAAAAATACGGCGAAGAAGAACCCCTGGCCGGGGCCGAAACCGAACTGTCCATCCTGCCGCCCGAAATTCACATCCTCGCATCTGACGTCGGAACTGATATTTCCGACGTATTGTCCGGTATGACCGACATTTCACCCGCCGATTCCGGCCGGTCGGCTACATCGGTTGACTGGGGCGACCCCGCCGCCGAACAACCGCCCGCGCCCTCTTCGGCCATGGATGAACTGTTAGCCAGCTTTCAGGGCGATGAAGACCCCTCGCCCCCCCCCGCTCCCGATTTTGAACCGTCCCCCCCGCCGGAACAGCCCGCCGAAACTGATATTCCCGATTGGCTGACCGATATACCCCAGGCTCCATCAGCCGAAACGCCGGCGGATACCCCCGTCTTCCCGGAAACCGACGACCAGTCAATGGACTGGCTCTCTCAACTTTCCGCCGAAGCGGACTCTGCGGTTGAAGCGGAACAAAGCGAGGTACCCGATTGGCTGGTTCAATTTGCCGGCGGCGAAATTTCGGCGGCAGACGAAGAGCCGGAACCGGAGGCCGCCGAACCGGCGTGGACCTCGCCCGAACCCGACTCGCCGGCTGAGGCCGCGCCTGCCGCCCCGAAAGACGCAGGCGACGGCCCCGATTGGCTGGATGACCTGACCCGCTCCGCCTCCGACTTTCAGCCCTCTGAACCGCCTGACTCCCCGGAACCGGAACCCGCCCCGGCCGATGATGATAACGCGCCAGCCGACGGCTTCGACTGGCTGACCGAAATGGGCCTTTCCGAATCGGAACCGGCGCAAACCGGGACTGCCGGCAAACCGGCCACCGACTGGCTTTCCGGCATGATGACCGCCGCAGAAACACCGCCCCCCCCCGCCCCCAAACCGCCCGCCCCTGATTGGGATGCCGATTGGCTGGCCGAAGTAGCCGCCCGCTATCCCGTTGACCCGGCGGCCCCAATTAAGGCCGAACCGGCTGCTGAGGCGTCACCGCCTGTGGCGCCCGAACCCTCCGCCGATGCGCCGCCGCCGCCGAAGGCGGAACCGGAGCCGCCGCTGCCGGAATCGTCCGTCACCTCTGCTCTGGATATGGGTGATGTTCCAGATTGGTTGGCCCCGGCCTCTGCTGCCGAAGGAAACCTGCCGGCGGAAGATGGCGAATTGTCTAAAAATCTGCCGGACTGGCTGGCCGATTTGGGTGAAGCGGAAGCCG
>JAJRUC010000488.1 GCA_024278015.1 Chloroflexota bacterium | reverse complement strand
GATACGGGTCTGAAACGGGTCATCCGTTATCCCTCCGGAGGTGTATTCTGGTAGCAACTATTCACGATGTTGCCAAAAGGGCAGGGGTTGGTATCGGCACGGTTTCCAGTGTCATCAACAACAGCCGCGCCGTAAACCAGACCACCCGGCAACGGGTGCTGGAAGCCATTGCCGCGCTGGATTATACCCCGCATCACGCCGCGCGCCGGCTGTCTTCCGGCAAAACCTTCACCATCGGCGCCATTATTCCCTTCTTCACCCGGCCCGCCGCCGTGGAACGGTTGCGCGGGGTGATGTCTGTCATTGCCAACAGCGATTACGATTTCACCCTCTTCAGCATTGAAACCCCCACCCAACGCACCGAACACCTGCGGAACGTGCCCCGGCGCGGGCGCATTGACGGCCTGATTATCTTCTCTTTCCCCACCACCGAATCTGAAACCCGGCGCATTGTTGAAGCCAACATCCCCACCGTGTTCATTGATTCCCGCAACGCCCGCCTGAATTGCATCTACATTGATAATGTCGATGGGGGCTACAAGGCCACCAACCATCTTCTCAGGCTGGGGCACCGGAAAATTGCCTATATCGGCGACCCCATGCAAGACCCCATCGGCTTTAACGTAAGCCGGGACCGCCACACCGGGTATCGACGGGCCTTGAGTGAGGCCAACCTGCCGTTCAGGCCCGACTATCACCGCGAAGGCAACCACTCGGTTGAAGCCGGATATCAAATGACCACTGCGGTCCTCGCCCTGCCGGACCCGCCCACGGCCATCTTCGCCTTCAGCGATACCATCGCCCTGGGCGCTTTGGAAGCCGCCAGAGATAACAAGTTGCGCGTTCCCGAAGATTTATCCGTTATCGGGTTTGATGATATTGAAGTGGCCCGCCAGGTCGGCTTGACGACCGTCCGCCAGCAATTATTTGAAACCGGCGTTATGGGCGCCGAAGTGTTGCTGAATGTCATTAAAAATCCAACCGAAACGCAGCTTCGCGCCTTGTTGTCCACTGAACTGGTTGTCCGGCAGACAACCGCCGCCGCGCCATCACATTCATAAACAACCTTTTTCTACACCAACCATTGAAGGAGGTGATGCCCAAAACCGTATACACATCCAACCCATATTATCTGTTTTTCGGTAACTGAAATTGAACACCTATCCAAAGAGGAGGAAAAAATGAGAAAGTCTTTATGGCTTTTAATTGCATTGATGCTGGTTGTGACGATGGTCGCAACTGCCTGTGGGGGCGCCCAACCGCCCGCCACAGAACAACCCCAGGCGACACAACCCGCCGCCCCCGAACCCACCAAAGCCCCGGAACAGGCCGCCCCCGAACCGACCAAAGCCCCGGAACAACCCGCTATGGAATCAACCGGTCTGGCGGAGCTGGATGCGGCTTATGCGGGCGATTACGCCGGCACGGTGGTCTCTATGGCCGGCCCCTTCACCGATGAGGACGCGGTCAAGTTCAACGACTCCGTGGCCGCTTTTGAAGAAGCCACCGGCATTGACATTCAATACGAAGGCTCCAAAGAGTTCGAGGCTTCCATCTCCATCCGCGTGGACGCCGGCGACGCCCCCGACATTGTCGATTTCCCCCAGCCCGGCCTGCTCGGCAACTTCGCCAAACAGGGCCAGGTCGTCGATGTCCGCTCTTTCATGTCCGGCGACTATCTGCAAGGTCAGTACCTCCAGTCCTGGCTTGATATGGGCACCATGCAAGGCGCCGACGGCCCCATTATGGCCGGTATCTGGGCCCGCTTCAACGCCAAATCACAAGTCTGGTATCCCAAAAAAGCATGGGACGAAGCCGGCTATCAAATCCCCCAAACCTGGGACGAGATGCTGGCCCTCTCCGACCAAATCGTCTCCGACGGGGATACCCCCTGGTGCGTCGGCATCGAATCCGGCGCCGCCACCGGCTGGCCCGCCACCGACTGGATAGAAGAGATTATGCTGCGCACCACCTCCCTTGAAAACTACGACAAATGGACCCGGGGCGAACTCCCCTTCGATTCCCCCGAAGTCAAAAACGCCCTGCAAATCCTCTCCAACCTCTGGACCGACAAGTATGTCTACGGCGGACAGGCCGCCATCGTCACCACCTTCTTCGGCGACGCCCCCACCCCCATGTTTGAAAACCCGCCCAAGTGCTGGCTCCACAAACAGGGTAACTTCATCACCTCCTTCTTCCCCGCCGGCGTTGAACCGGGCGTTGACTACGACTTCTTCTACCTGCCCCCCATCGACCCCCAGTACGGCAAACCCTACCTGGTGGCTGGCGACATCTACGCCATGTTCAATGACCGCCCCGAAGTCCGGGCCACCATGGAATACTTCACCAAAGGCGAATCCCTCAAATCATGGCTCGCCGCCGGCGGCGCCCTCGCCCCCCAGAAAGACGCCTCCCTCGACTGGTACGGCGACGATATTGAACGCGGCGTCGCCAACCTCGTCAGCCAGGCCACCTCCGTCCGCTTCGACGGCTCTGACCTCATGCCCGGCGAAGTCGGCGCCGGCTCCTTCTGGAAAGGCATGACCGATTACTTCTCCGGCAACGCCGATATGGACACCGTCCTCAAGGAAATCGACGCCTCCTGGCCGCAATAATCAACCGCGACGGTTAAAAAAAACGGGATAGTCAGTAAAACGGCTGTCCCGTTTTACACCCCCAGCGTTTTACAGGGAGGATAAAATGCAATCTGTGGAACCCAAAAAATCTACCTCAATTCCGGAATGGCTATTGGCTAATGTAAGCCGTATTCTTGTCTCGCTGCTCATTCCCGCACTCACATTCTGGGTTTTAATCATTGGCTTTAAATTTTTAAGAGACAGCGACGCCCCAAAGGTGATTATTGCCCTGGTTGCAATTATCTGGGGCGTGGGCGGGGCTGTGGCAATGTATGTGCTGGCTAACTGGCTGGTGGAACAACTGCCGGCAGACTGGACGCGCCGCATCCAACCCTTCATTTTCGTCGGCCCGGCAGTAGCCATCCTGTTTTGGTACCTGGCCCTGCCCACCATCCGAACCTTCATCATCAGCCTGTATAATCGAGACGGCAGCGAATTTGTCGGGCTGCGAAATTACTACGATATTTTCTTTACCTAACGCATTATGCAGGAAGCGGTGCGCAATAACGTGCTGTGGATTGTGTTCGGGGCCACGCTGTCGGTGGTTTTTGGCCTGCTGATTGCCGTTCTGGCCGACCGCAGCCGCTTCGAGAATATCGCCAAATCGCTCATCTTCCTGCCGATGGCTATTTCAATGGTCGGCGCGGGGGTCATCTGGAATTTTGTGTACGAAATTAAAGATGCGGCTTCACCCCAAATTGGATTATTGAATGCCCTTTGGGTGGCTGTGGGGGGGCAGCCGCAGGCCTGGACAGCCCAGCTACAACCCTGGAATAATTTATTCCTGATTGTCATTCTCATCTGGCTGCAAACCGGCTACGCAATGGTGCTGTTTTCGGCGGCCATCAAGGGCATCCCCGGCGAATTACTGGAGGCGGCTCGCGTTGACGGCGCCACAGAAGTCCAAACCTTCTTCAAAATTATGATCCCTTATATTATGGGAACCATCGTCACCGTCTCAACCACTATCATCATTTTCACCCTGAAGATATTCGATGTGGTGCAGGTGATGACCGGCGGGCAGTTTGGAACCCATGTCATCGCCACCCAATTTTACCGCCAATATTTTACCAATCGCAATTTTGGATACGGCTCGGCCATTGCCATTGTGCTACTCATCGCGGTTATTCCGGTGATGGTTTATAACCTGAAGCAGTTCGGGGAACGGAGGGCATTTTAATGGCCGCAAATTCAGCAAATTCCAAACAACGGCAAAAATTAATCAGCGACATTATCATCAACGGGGCGTTGTTCCTGCTGGTGTTTGTGTGGACCGTCCCCACCTTCGGCGTGCTGGTCTCCTCGTTTCGCACCCGCTTCGACATCCAGACTTCCGGCTGGTGGAGCATTTTACCTCACCGCGAATGGATGAAGGTGAACGAATTCAAGCCGGACAAAGACCTGGACCGCGACGGGGTGATGACCATCAAGGGATTGCAGGGCACTTTCAAGGAATTTCGGAAAGGGATAGAAACCCCGGACGGCACACGAGTGACCTGGATAGGCAACAAACGCCTGGGCCGCATCGAAGTGCAGGAGCGGCGCTGGACAATGCGCACCGATTTAACCCTTGAAAACTATACCAACGTCTTAAGCGGCAAAAAATACGCCCTGAAAGATGCAGCGGGCAACGAAAAAATTGTTCGGGGGGATAATTTTTGGGGGGCCATCCTGAACAGCCTGACCGTCGCTGTGCCGGCCACGGTCATCCCCATTATGATTGCCGCCTTCGCCGCCTACGGCTTCGCCTGGATGAATTTTCCGGGGCGAAAAATTCTGTTCGTTATAGTGGTCGCAGCGCTGGTAGTGCCCGTGCAAATTGAGCTGGTTCCCATTTTGCGAGACTATGTGAAGCTGGACCTGAACGGCACGTTTCTGGCGGTGTGGCTGGCGCACACAGGCTTCGGGTTGCCACTGGCAACCTACCTGCTTTATAATTACATCAGCGGCCTGCCCCGCGATATTCTGGAATCGGCCTTCATTGACGGCGCCTCTCACTTTACCATTTTTACCCGCCTCATTCTGCCGCTGTCCGTGCCGGCCCTGGCCTCTTTCGCCATCTTCCAGTTCCTGTGGACGTGGAACGATTATCTGGTGGCGTTGGTCTCCATCGGCTCCAAGCCCGATGTGCAGGTGCTGACCATGCGCCTGGCCGAAATCGTCGGCTCGCGCGGCAGCGACTGGCATCTGCTGACCGCCGGAGCTTTCATCTCGATGATATTGCCGCTGGCCGTCTTCTTCTCGCTGCAACGCTTCTTTGTGCGCGGTATGCTGGCCGGCTCGGTAAAGGGATAATCGACCAGCCGCTTTCCGAACCTGCCGCCGGCGTTTTGAATTTCGACAGAAAATAGAACACGGATAACGCGGACTTAACGGATTTTCACGGAAATATTCAAATTATCAGCGAAAATCAGTGTCATCCGTGACATCTGTGTTCTATTCTTTTCGCCTGGCTTACAGCAGCAATCTATTTAGTGTCTATCCGTAAAATACTTGTGGCACTCATTGTCAAACAACAAGCCGGTGAAGTTGTAGTTGCTCTCCCCTTAATCCCTGATGAAGAAACCGCTTCGCGCCCTCTGTGAGGGGGGAAGTGCCCTCCCCCTAAAAGGGGGATACCCGAAGGGCACAGGTGGCCGGGGAGGGGGTAAAAAGCGCGCATCCGGTTGTTTTCAACCTCAACTGGCCTGACCATCACCCGGCGTAATTAATTTACGGATAGACACTAAGCCCAAAAGGTGTAATTGTGGACGAAAGTTCAAGTAGTATGGGGCCACGGCCCCGCCCCTTACCTGTCAATCGAATAAGGTAGCCCCCACCGGCAGGTACAGATTCCCCCCCGCCTCCGGGGAGCAACTCTCTGGAGGTGATGAATGAATGCCCCAATTTTAGACAATGTGCTGGCGCAACTTCGTGATGCCCTGACGGCCAATAATTTTTCGTCGGCAGCGGCCATCATCGAAAAATTGCGCCCGGCAGACCAGGCCGACCTTTTTACCGAATTGGATGAAGATGAGCAGTTGGCCTTGCTGGTGGAATTGCCGGTCGCCGATTCGGCGGATATTCTGGAGGAGCTGGACGAAGACGAAGCCGCCGAACTGGTGGAATCGATGCCCCCCGAAGACGCGGTGCGCATTATGGAGGAAATGGAGCCGGATGAAATTGCCGACCTGCTGGGCGATTTATCGGCGGAACATGCCAGCCAAATGCTCTCCCGGCTGGAGGACCCGGACGAAGTGCGCCCGCTGCTGCTGCACCCGGATGACAGCGCCGGGGGGTTGATGACCTCCGAATTTCTGGCCCTGCGCCGTCGCACCACCGCCTCCGCCGCCATCCGGGCGCTGCGAGACTGGAAGCCGGACAGGGAAAATATCTACTATTTATTTGTGGTAGATGCCGAACAGAAGCTGTGCGGCGTGGTCAGTTTGCAGGATTTGGTGATTGCCGAACCGGATACAGCGCTGACAGACATTATGGACGCCGATGTTATTGCGGTGCAGGCCGGAATTGACCAGGAAGACGCCGCGCGGGTGATGACTCGCTACGATTTGCTGGCCCTGCCCGTTATCACAGACGACGGAAAATTATTGGGGGTTATCACCATCGACGACGTGATGGACGTGCTGGAAGATGAAGCCTCGGAAGACTTTCAACGTCTGGGCGGAGCCGAACCCCTGGACCGGGCTTATTTGAACACCAACGTTTTAACCATCACCCGCAAGCGCATCGGCTGGCTGCTGATGTTGTTTTTAACCGCCACGCTCACCGGCTCGGTAATGCGCCTGTTTCAGGGCGAGTTGCAAGCCGTGGTGTCGCTGGCCATCTTCATCCCCCTGCTGATAGGCACCGGCGGCAATGCCGGCTCGCAAACTACGGCCACTGTCATTCGCGCCCTGGCCACCGATGATATTGACCTGGGCGACGCCTTGCGGGTTTGGTGGCACGAAGCCCGTATCGGTCTGTTGCTGGGGCTGGGCATGGCCGTAATTGCCTATGGCCGGGCTATCACCTGGGAGTCGGACCCGTCGCTGGCGCTGACGGTTGCCGCTTCTATTTTCGGGATTGTGTTGTGGGCCACCGGCATCGGCTCTGTGCTGCCCTTGCTGGCCTCAAAACTGGGCATAGACCCCACCGTGGTTTCCGGGCCGGTGATGAGTACGCTGGTAGACGCCACCGGATTGTTCATTTATTTTTCCATTGCGCGGATAATGCTGGGATTATAAAAAAAGCAGGGGCGGTTTGTGAACCACCCCTGCTCATCAAAATACACTTGACACAAGGTAAACACCTCCCCCTTCAAGAGGGGGATGAATCCCTGTTTTTTGTCTACGCTTCGGTAAATTCGCCCTCAATTACGTCTTCATCCGATTTGCCGTTGCCGTTTGCCTCATCGGGGGCTTCGTGGCCGGGAGCCTGACCGGCAGCCGCATCGGGTTGCTCTTGCTGGTAGGCCGCCTGCCCCACCTGCGACAGCGCTTGTTGCAAGGCTTCGCCGGCGCTGACAAT
>JAJRUC010000487.1 GCA_024278015.1 Chloroflexota bacterium | reverse complement strand
CACGCCCATTTTAGCCACACTGGCCTACATTATGTCTCCCGATGGCCGCCAGGTATTGCTCATTCATCGCAACACCCGCGCCGACGACCAGCATTTGGGCAAATATAACGGGCTGGGCGGCAAACTGGAACGCGACGAAAATGTTATTGCCGGGTTAAAACGGGAAATTCAGGAGGAGGCCGGTCTGGAAATTACCGACGTGGTTTTGCGCGGAACCATCAGTTGGCCCGGCTTCGGCAAAAACGGCGAAGACTGGTTCGGATTTATTTTTCGGGTGGACGGGTTTAGCGGCGCGCCCGCAGCCCAAAACCCGGAAGGCGCGCTCCATTGGGTAGATGTGGACGAGGTGTCGAATTTGCCGATGTGGGAAGGCGACCGTTATTTTTTGCCGCTGGTTTTTGGCGATGACCCGCGCCAGTTTCACGGAGTGATGCCGTATCACAACGGCCGGCCGGTTCGCTGGGATTACAGTTTGGTGTAGCTCACATTACCGCCGAAGCGAACACAACAACCATGCCGATTGCAATTAAAAAGCGGGCAATCAAAGAGACAAGCAGCCCCAGCAGATAGCCGCCGCCCGCTTTTAGGGCGCGTTGCAAATCCTTGTCTCTGGAATATTCATAGCCCACAATACCGCCCAACACGCCCAGCAACGCGCCAAGGGCATTAAAGACAATCAGCCCCAGCAAACCGGCCGCCAGACCGATGATAATTGCTTTGGTGGTGGCCCCCCCTTTTTTTGCGCCCAGCCAACCTGCCGCAAAATCTATCGCGGCTGCGGCCAGCATACCCACCGTCAACAGAAGGAAAACGGGCCAGCCCATCGTATCCCAGCCGGCCAGCAAGCCGTAAACCAACGCCGCCAGCCAGACAATAAATTGGCCGGGCAACACCGGAATAATCAGCATCAACCCCAAACTGACCACCATAATCAGCAATGTAACGGATAATAGCATATAATTCCTCGCTTGATTATTTTTGAAAGTTTACCACATTTTACCACCCGGAGCGAACCCCGGCCGGTTAATAATCAAGCTCCCGCCCCAAAACCATCAGAGCCAGGCCCACGGTTTGGCCCGCCTGTTTCAGCTTGTCCGCCGAAACGGTGTCCGGCCCGTCCGCCGTTGTCCCCGCGTTTTCGGTTCCGCCCTGCCAGCTCAGGCCAATTAACGGGGCCTCTTGCCCGCTTTGAAACGAACTCCGCTCGCCGAATACCAGGTCAAAATTAACTGCGTCATCCCGGCGGGTAGTGGCTACCCCCATGTTGTTCGCGGCCCGCTCAAACAGTTTGGTCAGGCGCAAACTGCCGCCCGTAGAAAGGGCCAGCCCCTCACCCGCGCCCGCGCCCAGCCCCTGTAAATGAATGACGGCCTCAATGTTGTACGAGCCGGCAAAGCCCGGTTTTGCCTGTAAAAACTTTTTGGGGTCAAGCGTCACAGCTTCGCCCCCGTCCAGACCTTCGGCGCTGTAGGCCACAAACAGAAACGTTTTATAGGGTTGATACCCGGACTCTTGCATTGAACGGATTGCTTCCAGCATAACCGCCACGCCGGCGGCGTTATTATTGGCCGCCGGATAGAATCGGCCGTCCGGGCCGGGAGGCGGGCTGTCGTAGGGAGCCACAACCACAATCATCCGGTTATCCACCTGCCCCATGCCGGTTTTGGCCCCCTGGCCGGGCCAATAGCCCAACACATGATTAACCGCAAATTTATCAACCACTGTCCCCTCAACCGACATCGCCACCCGGCCGGGCGTTTCAAACTCAAGCACCTGGTTGGTTATCAGGCTGTCGGTTACCTGGCGCAATTTTGCCACCGACCGCCCGGCAGGAGCCAGAATCCGGTCGGCCACGGCGGGGCTAATCCACAAAACGGGCACATCCTGCCCCCGTTTGCGATTGGTGCCGAATGAAATGCTGAAAGGGTCCCGGCTGGAATAGGTGTAATTTCGGCTCAAATCGGCTTCATCTTCGGCCACAATTAAAATAGCGGCGTGCGGTACGGTGCCGGCATAGGCCGCATCTTGCGCCGAAAGGGTCAGCACGATGTCTTCGGAAAAATCCTTGTCCTTCAAAGCCAGAAATCCGCTTGAAAAAAATGTACCCATTTGCTGCAACTCGCCGGCTCCAAAAAAGCGCACCGCCCCTTCCGCCTGCCCGATGTTCCGGTTATAGCCCGGAAAAGCGGTAAAATCCTGCCCGAAGATTAAATCAGGGCCGCCGTCTTCCAAATTCAGGGTAGGGAGGGCGGTTAATTGCTCGTAAGACCGATTGCGTTTGAACAAAAACGTACCTTGCTGTCCGGCGGGTTGCAAGCCCCCGGCTTCAAACTCCTTTGCAATGTAATGAGCGGCTTGCTCAAGGCCGGTTGTGCCCAGCGCCCGCCCGAACAAGGCCGGGTCGGTTAGCGTTTGCACATGGGCAATGGCCCGCCGGCCGTCAAACCCCTGCGCCTGCCGGCGATAAAACGGCATGGCGCCGGTATTGTTCTGAACCCAGATGACGGCCACTATCGCCACCGCCGCCAACGAAATGGTATAGCGGTTAAACAGTCGATTGATGCCGACGCCCACCTGTTCCACCAACCGCCGTATGCCTTCGCCGAACAGGTTAAATCCCAAAATTGCTGTGAAAAAGGCCAGAGTGGGATAAATGGCCGTCCAGGGATAGGCCCGCGCGTACAAGCGCACGTTGCTGAGCAGCGCCCCCCACTCCGGCACATCAGAGTAGTGGTAGGGTGGCATATCAATATCCAGTTCGGCAAAAGAGCCGCCGCCAATAAAAATACCGATGAAGCCCAGTTCGCCCAGCAACATCAGCACAGCCCCCATCTCCAGGGCGGTGATGGAAATAAGGGGTGAAATGAGATTGGGCAGCACGTGGTTTCTGATAATACGGGGGGTGCGCAGGCCGGTGGCAATGGCGCTTTCTATAAATAATTTGGGGCGAATGGACATCACTTCGCTCCGCACAAACTGCATCACCTCACCCCAGCCCACAAAGCACATCGCAATTATAAAAGAAGACATGCCCTGGCGCAGGCCAAGCGCCAGGATGAGAATCATAGCCAGCAGCAGGGTGGGGAAGGCGGCAATAATTTCGGCGGCAGACAGAATGAGCCGGTCAAGCCAGGTGTCGCCAAGCCAGCCGGCCACGGCCCCCAGCGTAAAGCCAAGCGCCAGCCGAGCCAAAACAACCAGCGCGGCCAACAGCAATGTTTGCTGCGCGCCGGCCAAAACCAGGCTCAACACATCGCGGCCCAGCATATCAGTGCCCCACACAAACACATCGTCCGGGGCAAAGGGGGGCACAATAAATTCGCCATTAACAATTTGCAGACCCAGCGTAGTATAGGGGCTGTGAGGGGCCAGTTTCGGGCCAAAAACGAAGACCAAAAACAGGCCCAGCACAATCGCGCCGCCCGCCAAAAACGGCGCATTGCCCACGGTGCCCCGCAACAGCGCGCGCCGCCGTTCGGTCTCTGCCCCGGCCGGGGCTGTGGCGGTGTAATTGCCCCGTTTGGTCGATAGAATCTTCAGGAAATCGGGGGGCGTTTCGGTTTTGCGACGCTTCAGCCGGCGACAGAGGGGGTTATCGGCCAGCATAGCGGGCAAATCGGCCCAAAAATCCGCCAACCGAAATTTTGAGCCGGACGCGCGACGCACTCGCCGGGCAGAAGTTTGGCGCAGACGGGGGTCAATCAGCCGGTACGAGGCATCGAGCAGCAGGTTGACCACAATAAAGACCACGGCCAGGCTCATTGCCAGCACCACGGTCAGGTTATCGTCTTGTTGAGAGATGGCCTTCAGCAAAACAAAGCCCAGCCCCGGCCAGCCGAAAAAGAATTCGACCACCGGCAAACTGCTCAATGAAAATCGCAGCGAAAGCCCGATAGTGGTTAAAATGGGGATGGCCGCATTGCGCATAACATGCCTGAACAGCACCGTTAAATTATGCAGGCCCTTGCCCCGGGCTGCCCGCACAAAGTCCTGTTCAAACACTTCGCTGACAGAAATAAACGTGACGCGCGTAATTTGGGCTACCGGCCGGGCGGCCAGCACCAGCGCGGGCAAAATCAAATGTTTATCCCAGCCGAAACCGCCCATCGGCAACAGAGGCGAGCCGTACCGGCGCGTCCACTGGATGAGCAACAGTTGCAGTAAAAAGGCGGCAAAAAAACTGGGGATGGACACGCCGATAATTGAGGCGATGATGATGGTTAAAGACCAGCCGGAGCGTCGCCGGCCGGCGGCCAACACGCCCAGGGTCACGCCCACCACCGCCGCCAGCAGCAAGGAAACCGCCAGCAGACCGAAACTTTTCAGCAATAAACCCGGCACCACGTCTGCGACGGGCGCGGGCAGGCCGGTGATAACGCCGGCGGCGGTCATGCCCAAATCGCCCTGGAACAGCCGAAGCAAATAGGCAACCGTTTTGCCGCCGGCTTGAACAAGGGCCGGCGCCAGGGCCGCGCCTCTGGCCATATCCAGCCCCAACCGGCTCAAATAGATGATGCTCAACAGCACCAGCGCCCCAAAACCCAGGCGTTGCCCCAAAAAAGCCAGGGCGTTTAACCAGCCGCGCCCCTTTGCCTTTGCCGAAGCGGGACGGCGGGCAACTTCGGCGGGCCGGGCGGAACGACGACCGTCACCGGGCCTCTGAAAATAGTCGGGCCACGTGTGTTTGGCCCACTGCCACGCCCCCGCCAGGCGGGGGTTGTCGGGGTTAAGGCCTTCTACTTGCTTCAGGGCTGCCTCGGCGGTGTGGGCATTTTCGGCCACGCCGGCCAGGTACAACCAGGCTTGCTCATGCGCCGGCGAAAGAGCCACCACTTGATGGAAGCAACGTCTGGCCGACGCATTTCGCCCGGATTTGGCGTGGGCCACGCCTTGCTGAAATAAATCATCGACGGATTGAGCGGTGAAGTTCATAAGTGATTGCGCCTTTTAAACTGAATGGATTTATCTGCGTACAGATTATAAACATCAATTCGGGATAAGGAAATTAGACGCAGCCAAACGCTGATTTGCGCTGACGGGATGAAAAAACAGCTAAAAATTTTCGTATATCCGCAATCCGCGTCCATAAAATTTCGGCTCTTTGGGAATTCAGGAGTATCACAACCGTACTGGTGTTTTGCATCGAATTTTCCGTATTTGTGGCATTGGCAAGAGTACAAACCTGAGTTCGGGATAAACAAAATTATGCTCAAACAACGCAAAAACAGTCCACAGATAACACAGATAAACCTTATCCTGACTGAGGTTACAACGTTATTACGCTTAAAAGAAGGTTAAGGTTCAAAGGGTGGTATGATAACGCCGTCAGTGATACGTTATTGCGAAATCCGTCAGGACGGCAGGTTCGGAAGACATACCGTTTTCCTGCCGGCTCCAGGTTAGCCCGCTGAATTAAATACATACAGGAGTTACGCAGTTGCGGTAAATCACGGTGTTTTACCCCCTCCCCGCTTCGCATCCCCCGCTGTCGGGGGAGGAGCTAATTCCCCCCGCTTGAGGGCGCGAAGCGGTTTCTTCATCAGGGACTGAGGGGGGTAAAATATTGCAACTGCGTAACTCCTAACATATTTTCTTTTTTATCATGATATGTTAAAATAGGCAGATGGTAATAAACATATAAACATATTGGATGGTTATGAGTATATGGAAATAATCTGGTACGGCCACGCCTGTTTTCAAATTCAGGATGATACCGCCACAATTATCACAGACCCCTTCGATGAGAGTTTGGGGTTAGCCCTGCCCACTTTGCAAGCCGATATTGTGACCGTCAGCCACAACACGCCCCGGCACAATGCCGTTTCTGCCGTCCGGGGCGCATATAAAGTTATCCGCAACCCGGGCGAATATGAAATCAGGAATATTTTCATCACCGGGCATGCCATTTATCCCGCAAAACATGCCGCCAAAAACGCTATTCAAACCCGCAACACCGTATTTATTTTCGATATAGGCGGGGTAAAAGTCTGTCATCTGGGCGATATGACCCACGTACCCATTCAAAGCCATATGGAAGCCCTGGACAGTATCGACGTGCTGTTAATTCCGGTGGGTGGCGGAAAAAGTTTGAAGGCCGGGCAAGCGTCAGAAATCATCAGCATCATCGAACCGGCTATTGTGATACCCATGCATTATCAACTGCCGGGCATCAGTATCTCGCTGGAGCCGGTGCAAAAATTTTTAAAGGAAATGGGGCTGCCCGGTCAAGACCCGCTGCCCCGGTTCAAAATTTCAGCCGGTAGTTTGCCGGACAAAACAGAGATTGTCATCTTGAATTCTCAAACTGTATAAGGGGTGCCCATACTATGGAAAGTTGTCAACACAAAAATAGTCGCCATATATTAAAAGCCGGCATCATTTTAACAATGCTGTTCATCGGATTGATTATCTCGGCCTGCGGACAAAACGCAACCTCCACCGCCTCATCGGCTGACGAAGCAAACAGCAACGCCGTCGCCGCCGAAAATTCGCCGGAAAAGTTGTTTGAGCTGGGCAACAATTACTATCAAACGGACCGGTACGACGATGCGGTGGCGGCCTTTAGCCGCGCTATTGACCTGCAGCCAGATTACGATGCGGCTTATGCCAATTTGGGAGCTGTTTATTACGCGCAACAAAAGCTGGGTCTGGCCGAAGAAACCTACAACAAAGCCATCAAACTTTCGCCCAACGATGCGGACCTCATTTATAACCTGGGGGCCATTTACCTGCAACAATCTTTAACCGGCGCAGCGCCCGACCAGCAACGGCTCACGCTGGCTATCGAAACAATTCAGCAGGCCATTAATCTTAATCCCAAACTGGCCCAGCCTTACTACGGTCTGGGGGTGGCTTATCAGATTTCGGGCAAAAATGAGGAAGCAATCCAGGCGTTTGAAACATTTTTAGACCTGGATGATGGCTCTGACCCTGTTGCCACCAGTAATGCCACCAAAATTTTACAGGAATTAAAAGCCAACGCGCCATAGATAGAACAGGATAAATTGATGCAGGAAATTGCTCCCAATGTTTTTGTTGAATTTGACTACGAAGGCGCCAACTGCGGCCTGATTTTAACCGGGGCCGGGGCCATTGTGGTTGATACGCCCATCATCCCCGAACACGGCAAACGGTGGGCCGCCCAGGTTGCAGAAATGACGGACAACGTGCTGTTCGTCTTCAACACCGACCATCATCGCGCCCACATTTTGGGTAATCAGTATTTCAAGGCTCCCGTGCTGGCCCATGAAACAGCCTGGAAGGAAATGGCCGGCTACAAAGATACCTTTATCGAAAGAACAAAAAGCCTGTACAAAAAACAACCGGAAATTCAAAAACAATTCTCCGAAACCTGCATTGTCAAACCGGAAATGACCTTTACCGGGCGATTGGTGATGAATAAAGGGGAGCGCGAACTCTATTTTATTCACCTGGGGGGGCACACCCCGGCCACCAGCGGGTTGTACCTGCCGGACGATAATTTATTGTTTGCGGGCGATTTGCTGGTTGTGGACGAGCATCCCGCTTTGGGCCAGTGCGACAGCAAGGAATGGCTGGCTAAACTTAAATGGTTAAAGAAACAGGATTTTAACATCATCGTCCCCGGGCACGGCTCACTTTGCAGCCCGGAGGCCGCTGAACCGATGTCGCGGTATATTCGTATTATGCGGGCCAAAGTTTGCGGCCAGTACAAGCAGGGCCGCACCAAAGCAGAGGCCGCCGTGGTTATCAGCCAAATGATAGACCTGTACCCCTACAAACCGGGCCGTAAATCGATGATTGAGAAGCGTATTCGGGCCGGAGTTAGCCGCATTTACGATGAAATGAAGGTTCGGTACGGGGAATCGACGGGCCGCCGCAAGGCGAAAAAATAGCCGTCAATTTGCCAACGAACAGGACTGTGCTATAATTTTTGATGCTGTTGAGCAGCCTCGGGATGTAGCGCAGCCCGGTAGCGCGCTTCGTTCGGGACGAAGAGGCCCCCGGTTCAAATCCGGGCATCCCGACTGCTTTTTAACTGAATATGTCTTTGTGTCGGGGCGTGGCGCAGTCCGGTAGCGCGCTTCAATGGGGTTGAAGAGGTCGTTGGTTCGAATCCAATCGCCCCGACCAAAAATGCCCTTGTAGCTCAGCAGGTAGAGCACTTCCTTGGTAAGGAAGAGGTCACCGGTTCAAGTCCGGTCGAGGGCTTTAAAAAACCCGCCAAATTTGGCGGGTTTTTTGTGTTGAAACACTCAACTGCGTGTCTGCTTTCGGGGAAGTACCCCAAATGCCGGTGGAAGTTGAAACTGCGGCGCTATTGTTTTAACACCAGCGGTAAATATACGTTTTGTTGTGTCGGTACGTTTGTTGCCGTCAAGGTGACCGGAACGGTCATGACTCCCAGATTGGTGCTGAAAAACAGATTGCCGGTGTAAGTGCCATCGCCGGAAAGCCGGTCAATATTCACGATGGTGGTCACCTGGTCGGGCGTTTGCCCTTGCGTTTTGAAGGCGTTCAGCCAATCCACATCGGCGGTCAATGTCCATGTGAGAATGTCCCGGCTGACAAGTTGCAACGGTGCTTGCGGATCTATCACGTCGAGCGAAAGGTCGGCGGTCAGATTAATGGCGGGGGGATAAACTTGCAGACTGTCCGGCGGCAGCGGAGCGTCCGCTGCATTCGGGTTGGTTCCGTCCGCCACTTCCTGCCCGTCATTCCGACCGTCGCCGTCGCTGTCCGGGCTATTGGGATTCAAGCCGCGCTTGCGTTCCACCCGCAAACTCAAGCCGTCGCCAT
>JAJRUC010000486.1 GCA_024278015.1 Chloroflexota bacterium | reverse complement strand
TTTTTAAAAAGAAATTTACAAGCTCTAATTCAAGATTTACTGAATTTTCGTAACTACTCACCCCCCTCTAACTCCCCCCTCTGGAGGGGGGAGGATTTTGCTGCCCCCCAAATCGGGGAGGATTTTGCTGCCCCCCAAATCGGGGGAGGATTTTGCTGCCCCTCAAATCGGGGAGGATTTTGCTGCCCCCCAAATCGGGGAGGATTTTGCTGCCCCTCAAATCAGGGAGGATTTTGCTGCCCCCCAAATCGGGGAGGATTTTACTGCCCCCCAAATCGGGGAGGATTTTGCTGCCCCTCAAATCAGGGAGGATTTTGCTGCCCCTCAAATCAGGGGGGGAGTGAGGGGGGAAACCGCAAATATCGATTCTCCGGCGAACTTTTTACCAAAACAAGCCGGTTGTTTCTTCAAAGCCGAACATGATATTGAAATTTTGCAGCGCCTGCCCGGCGGCGCCTTTGCCCAGATTATCGATGGACGAACACAAAATCAGGTGGCGGGCATCGACAGCGGTCACAGATATGGCGCAGGTATCGGTGCGTTGGGTGTGGGCAAAGGTTGCCAGGTCGCCGGGAGGCAGCACGCGCACCAACGGCTCGGCGGCGTAAGTTTCGGTGAAGAGGGTGCGGGCTTGCGCGGCAGGCGTATCGGCGGCCAGGGTGATGTAAATTGTGGAGAGCATACCCCGGTTGACGGGCACCAGATGCGGCGAAAAGATGACCGGCGGCGGGGTTTCGCTGAGGGCGGCGAGGGTCTGATTAATTTCCGCCAAATGGCGATGCGTTTGGCCGATATTGTAGGGCGAAAGATTCTCGCTGGTTTCCACAAAGTGGGTTTTAAGGCTCAATTTGCGGCCCGCGCCGCTCACCCCGCTTTTGCTGTCGGAGATGAGGGGCGCATCGGGGGCTAACAGCCCGGCCTTGAGCAGCGGATACAGGGCCAGCAGGATGCTGGTGGGGTAGCAGCCGGGGTTCGCCAGCAGGTCTGTCGCTTTAATGGCCTGCCGGTTGACCTCCGACAAGCCGTAGACGGCTTCGGGCAGCAGGTGGGGGGCGGCGTGTTCCAGGCCGTACCAGGTTTGATAGTCGGCAGCGTCGGCCAGCCGAAAATCGGCGGACAGGTCTATCACCCGCGCGCCCGCTTCTCCGGCTTTTTGTACGATGGTCATGCCGGCGGCGTGGGGCAGGCAACAGAAAACCGCATCCACATCATCCAGCGGAACGTCCTGTTCGGAAACGAGTGGTATATCCCGGCCCGCCGGATAAACCCGGCCAAGCGATTGGCCCGCATACGTTTGCGAGGTGGCAAATCGCAGCGAAACATGGGGATGCCGCTGTAATCGTTTGATAATTTCAAAGCCGGTGTAGCCGGTGGCCCCGTAAACGCCTGTTTTTACCTTCGCCATATTTCCTCCAAAATAAAAACCGGCTCCGCATCCGGAGCCGGTGACTTTTTATACGCTATCCCAGGGTATGTAAAAGTAACCTATCCAGATACACCGGACGGATTGCTTTTGTTCCTGGGCAAAAAATAAAAATCAATGGTACGCCTGTTCATAGCAGGTAGTTTATCACGTTTAGCGAATTTGTCAACCCCGGTTTTTGGCGGAATCTACCAGCGCGTTTTGGCCCGTTCAGCAATTACGCGCCGGTAAACCTGCGCTGTTTGACGGGCAATCTTTTGCCACGGGTATTTTTCGGCCACCATGCGGCGAGCGTTATCGGCATAGGCCCGCACGGTATCCGGCCGGTTAAGGACCCGCAGCACGCCCCAGGCCACGCTTTCGGGGTTATCGGGATAAATGAGGGTGCCGGTCTGGTTGTGGCTGACCACTTCGGCCAGGCCGCCCACATTGCCGGCAACCACCGGGCAATCGAAGGCCATCGCCTCAAGGGCCACAATGCCAAACGGCTCATACAGGCTGGGGAAGACAGCGCAATCAGCCACAGAAAAGAACATATTGCGTTCCGTATCGGTGATAAAGCCGGGGATAGCCACGTTTTCGGCTACGCCCAAATCGGCGGCCAGGTTTCTGAGATGGTCAAGCAGCGGGCCTTTGCCGGCCACCACCAGTTGCGCCGCAGGATAGTTTTGCAAAATTTGGGGCATGGCCTGCACCAGAATGTGAAAGCCCTTTTCGTAAACCAGCCGCCCCACCGAAAATATCAACGCCTGCCCCGGCTCTGCGCGCGCCGCCCGAAAAGCAGCCAGTTGGGCTTCGGGAAACCGGGAAACCGCCTTCATATTAATCCCGTTCGGAATGGTGTCAAGTTTGCCCAAAGGCAGGGAGAACAGGCGACCCAGTTCATTAACCATGTATTGGCTGCAAGCAATTACCCGCCAGGCCTCAAAGGTGAGGCTTTGCTCCACCCGGTCAATCTTTTTGGAAAGGTCGTTGGGCAAAAAGCGGCTGCGCCAGCGCCCCCTTTCGGTGGCGTGGATGGTAGCCACCAGGGGGCATTTATGGGCCAGTTTCAGCTCGATGGCGGCAAAGCCCACCAGCCAGTCGTGCGCGTGTATCAGGTCGAAGCCGCCCACGTCGGGCCACAATCGGGTGGCATAGGCATCCAGACATTCGTTAATTTGATAGACCCGCTTGTAAAAGTCGGTTATTTCCCTGGCGCAGGCGGCGTCGATGCGATGCACAATCAAGTTGGATGATACCCGTTTGGTGCGGGACGGCCCGTTTATCGGGGCCAGGATATGCACCTCGATGCCTTGTTGGGCCAGGGCGGGGGCCAGTTCGGCCACGTGCCGGCCCAGGCCGCCCACTACTTGCGGGGGAAATTCCCACGATAAGATTAAAATTCGCACAACTCAATCCTGCCTGTCTTTCATGGAATAGTAGGGAGCGCATCAAAAATATCGCTGCGGTGCAGGCGGGCATTTTCACGGGCTGCCGCTTTGATGGCGCGTAACAGTTTTTGGGTGGCCGCATAGGCTTGCATGGCCTGTTCATCGGGGAGGGCGCCGCCGAAAGCCTGATAATCGGCGGCAAACGAAGCCGGCAGGCCGGAGAAGTCATCGATGCCGGCGGGGTTGACCACCGCCAAACCGGCCCCTTGAAAAACAGTTTCGTTGGCCTGAAACAGGTCTGCCTGCCAATTGCCCACCACGGCCACCACGTCCGGGTCCAGCACCAGTTCCCGGGCCTGCAACACGCTTTCTATCGCTTCGGCGTTGTCGTTCAGGGCCACCAGTTCGATTTTGTAACCGGCCACCCCGCCATTCAGATTAACCGCTTGCAAGGCCAGCTTTACCCCGTACAATCGTTGGTAACCGTTGGCGCGTTGCGCGCCTTCAAAGGGGGCAATCAGGCCGATTTTCAGCACGGGCATGGTGCTGCCCGGCCCGGCGCATTGCGCGGCAAAAGCAGTCAGGCCGGTCAGGCTCAGGGCGATTATCAACATTTTACGAATCATCGTTCACCAATATGCGCCCAACCGGCGCAGACGGTTATCGAACCACCAGTTTTCATCATCCAATTATAATCGGGGAACTCCCAATCGCCAAACCGCCCAGGACTCCCGCCCGCCCAGGGCTTGATTCCTGAACGCTAATCTGCTATAATATCGTCACGGGGATGTTACGGATTCGACAGGTATGTGGACGGTTATGAGCTGCGAGCCGAGCCGGGATAACTCGTAAAACTGTCTCAAACCAATAATTGCCGAAAAAGTACCTGCTTTCGGTGGTCGCTCTTACAGCGCTTTGCCCCTTGCGGCATAGTTAAGTAAAGCAACCCAGGCCCTCAATGCAGGGCCACGGATTGCGTTCCCTTCCCTCGAAAGGGGGCGTTGTTCGACAACCAAGTCGAGGTGCGTTGCGGCGATACCGATAAACCGTGACCAAGACCTATCGGTTGGTTCAGGCGTACTCCGTTGGCCGACGAACCCTGAACGACACAATGAGCGCCAACTACGCTCGTAGACGTTTGTAACCAGCATATTTGGACCCGGGTTCGACTCCCGGCATCTCCACCTTAAAGGCTGCCCCTTCCTGCGGGCAGCTTTTTTTGCGTTGGTTTTACGCCCAACTCAACAGGATGTATTTCAGTTTGGGGGCATACTTTTAACCCGGCAATAAATTTCTTGATGCAAAAACAAACAAGATGTTCGTGCGTCCGTAGGGGTACGCTGCAGCGTGCCCCTACGCAGACTTGCCCCCAACCTGAAACGCACCCAATTCAACATTTAAACTATGAAAGTTCGTAACTTTCTGTTAAAATAAACATATACATCAAGACTATAGTACCAACGAGGCCGTTATGTCTCTGCAATACGCCGTCCAAACCGCGTTGCGCGCCCACTTTGCGGTCAACCCGGCTGCCATTCAATATTTCAGCGCGCCCGGTCGGGTAAACTTGATGGGCGAACACACAGACTACAACGACGGCTTCGTTTTACCCGTAGCCATTAACTTTCGCACTGTGGTGGCCGCTGCTGCCGGCCACGATACGCTCATCCGCATTGTGGCCGTCGATAAAAATCAAACGGATGAGTTTGACCTCAGCCGAACCATTACCCCGCATCCAACCCAAAGCTGGTCGAACTATGTCCGGGGGATGGCCCGGGTTTTGCCGGCCGATGGTCATCCGCCGGCCGGTATGCGGTTGGCCGTTTCCGGCGATGTGCCCACCAGCGGCGGCCTGAGTTCTTCCGCCTCGTTTGAAATGGCGCTGGGCCACGCTTTTTTGCAAATGAGCGGCTTGCCCGTTGATGGGGTGGCCCTGGCCCTGAGCGGGCAAAAAACCGAAAACGACTTTGTGGGGGTGCAATGCGGCGTGATGGACCAATTTATTTCAGCGTTGGGCCAAAAAGACCACGCCCTGCTCATCGATTGTCGGGATTTAAGCAGCCGGCCAATCCCCATCTCCCCGCAAACGGCCGTCATTGTGGTTGATAGCGGTGTTCAGCGCGGGCTGGTTGATTCAGAATATAATGCGCGCCGCCAACAATGCGAAGCCGCCGCCGCCCATCTGGGGGTTAAAGCGTTACGCGATGCGGATGAAAAAATGCTGGCGGCGCAGCAACACGCCATGAACCCGGTTATCTATCGCCGGGCAAGACACGTCATCACCGAAAACGCGCGCGTCCTGCAAACCGCCAAGGCATTGGCCGGCGGCGATATGCAGGCTCTGGGGCCGCTTATGGCCGCCTCGCATCGCTCGATGCGCAATGATTTTGAAATTACTACCCCGGCCATTGACACCCTGGTTGAGATTATGCAAAATGTGCCGGGCGTGTACGGCGCTCGAATGACCGGCGGCGGCTTCGGGGGGAGTTGCATCGCCCTGGCACCCGTCGATATTTTTGCCGGGGTCAAAGCCGCCGTCGATAAATTTTACACCCGCGCCACCGGCCGGCGGGCCACGGCGTATCTGTGCCGGGCTTCGGCAGGCGCAGGAAAAATCAGATAGATTCATCGGTTAGGGAATTTTATGGCTACAAACAACCTGCTTGTACTCATTGTACCAGGCGTTTTGGCCCTGATTGTGGCGGGAGCTGTTATCTTCTTCGTCCTGCGACGGTCAACGCGCCAAAAACCTGCCGCTGCGCCGCCTCCGCCGCCGCCCGCCGCCCCTCCCAAATTCATCGATGACCCCGCCGCGCTCAAAAAGACGGTTGCACCGCCCCGCTTGCAGCCATTACAACCGGAAGCTCCCCTTGCCCCCGATGCAGAAACGGGCGAGACTTCCAGAATCCGTATTCTGGTGGTAGACGATAACGAAGACACTACCGAAAACGTTAGCCGCTTGATCTATTTTGAAGACGATATGGAAGTTGTTGAGCAGGCTTACACCGGGCGGCAAGGGGTTGCTATGGCGGTCGATTTACAGCCCCATATTGTGCTAATGGATATTAATATGCCCGATATGGACGGCATTA
>JAJRUC010000485.1 GCA_024278015.1 Chloroflexota bacterium | reverse complement strand
CGTGCCAGTTGACGGCCTGCACCGGATATTCGCGGGCCAGATTGAACATAACATCTTGCCCGTGCAGATGCAGCAGATTAAACCAGCCTCCGGCGGCTTTCAGCAGCGCCAGGTCGTCCTTCACCCCAAAGGCGCGATACTCGGCTTCCGTCAGTTTGGCAACAGAGCCGTGTTGCACGGCCAGAAAAATGCCGGCCATACCGCCTGGGTTGACGGCCTCAATAAACCGCAGGGTTGATTCGGTGATGGTAGCCAGCCCGGCTTTAACGGCATCGGGATACAGGCGCAAATGCGACAGCAGGTTATCGCCGGCCATATTTTTGGCCTGGGCCAGCGGGTTAAAAATGGTGGGGATAAAGGGCGTATCCGGCGCGCCCTTGCCGATTTCAAGCACGGCCCGGGTAATTTCGCCCAGCAGGCCCCGGTGCGGGTCCAGCGGTTTGAGCTTGAGCCAGTCTTCCGGCGTTTGAATGAGGCGCGGCCCCCAGGCTCGCGTGCCTTCGTGCGTGCCCCGCCAAACGGTTTCCTGGCCGTAATCGGCCAAACAATAATTGCTGGAGGGCGTAATTTTGATAAAGTCGAAATCGTAAGTTTGCTGGAAGGTCAAGGTGGCCCAAACCAGGGTGTCGGCGGCCTGGTCATCGACGGGCCAGTGCCGCCACAGGGCCACCGGCGGGCGGTCTACGGGTTCGGCGGTTATCGCCGCCTCAAGGCGGGCGCGTTTTGTCATTTGTGCAGTCATTCGTTTCCCTTTCGTTTATACAGATGGGTTGCAATTACCTTCAAGATATGTAAAATGATAGTGTGTCTTCGTTTTTTGCGGGCAAACTCTCAGCAATTATCATTTGGAGGCCGTTATGTCTGACCGGATGCAAATTGGGGGCATTACCCATGTTGAAGATTTAACCTTAATCAGCGTCCTGGCCATGCCCTCTCAGCCCGGCACAGCGGGTACAATTATGACGGCGATGGGAGACAACCGGCTAAATCTGGAATTTGTGGCCCAAACCATTGGCCTTTCCGGCAAGGACCACATTATTTTTTGCGTCAAACAGGCCGACGCAAACCGGGCCATCAAAATTTTAGAGGCGCTCAAGCTACAAATTCAAGCCGAAAAACTGATGCGGCAGGATGATGTGAGCCTGGTGTGCGCCTTCGGGCCGGATTTTCGGAGGATGCCGGGCATTGCCGGCAAGGTGTGTCGCGCATTGGGCGTCGCGGCCATCAATATTATCGCTATCAGCACCTCTACCTCTACAATTTCTTGCGTCATCACCGGAAAGCGCGTACCCGATGCGCTGGCGGCCCTGAATGATATTTTTATCACCCCCTCCTGATTTGTCCAGTGTCGTGTCAAGCGCTAAATGATGGGTTTTATGCCGGCTCGCCTGTAGAGGCACGATGCATCGTGCCCCTACAATACATCGTGCCCTACAGTAAAATATCTCCGGCAGGGGCGGCTCGCGAGCCGCCCCTGCCCATCAAAATACACTTGACACGACACTAGCGCAATGCCTCTTTAACGGTTTGATAGATAGTTTCCGCCCTGAGCTGGGACAGGGTGTAACAGGGCGCATCCAGTTCAAGGGCCAATGCCTGAGTCAGCCCCCTGTCGAAGCTGGGGTGTTCCATATTAATTACCACCGATTTGATATTATCCTGCTGAATTTGGCGGGCAATCTGGTGCGCCTCTTCCTGGGCCGGCAGCCGGGACATAGACACATTACCCGCGCCATCGGTCAGCAAAATCATCATGGGGCGCATTTCCGGGTGGGTTTGCATGTGCCGGGCCAAAATCTGGTGCGACAGGAACAAGCCGGCAGACAGGGGCGTTTTGCCGCCCACCGGCACATTGGCCAGCGCCTTTTTAGCCAACGAAATACTTGAGGTGGGGGGCAACACAATGCGGGCTTCTTCTCTTTGAAAAACCACCAATCCCACCTGGTCGCGGCGCTGGTAAGCGTCCGTCAGCAGGCTCATAATGGCCCCTTTGGTGGCTTCCATGCGCTCGGCGGCGGCCATAGACCAACTGGCATCTACCGCAAATAAAATCAAATTGGCCGTGCGGCGCACCCGCACCTTCTCCTGAATATCCTGCCGTTCAATGGCAAAAGCCCGATTGCCTTTATCGCGTTGTCGCTGGTAGGGGGCGGCGGCCCGCAACGTGGCATCGAAGGCCACATCTTTGGGTTTGCTGCGAGAGGGACGGGCCTGAATGTAACGGCCCCGTTTGCGGTCGGTTTTGGTGTAGCTGCGCCGACCGGCCTGCGAGCGGGTCATTTTATCCAGCGGCGTTTGCAGCCGTTTTACGCCAAACGCTTGCCCGATGGTCACTTTTTGAGTGGTCTTGTTTTGGCCGGGGTCGGCCAAATCCGATTGGTCAGCCTGCGGGGGCGTTCCCGGCGGCGGCGGGGCGTCTACTGTTTCAGATTCGTCAACGTCCGGGTCTTTTTTTTTTCCTGCCCCACCGGAGCCGCGTCGCCCATACTGACCTGCCCTTCCGCCTCGTCGTCGTCCGCATCGGCCCGCATTTGCTCCAAATGGTCCGCCAACGCCGAAAGCTGGGCTTCGGTATCTTGCAGGGGGCGTCGCTTCAGGCGATGCGGCAGGGCCAGTTCGGCGGCAATCAGAATATCGCGGGTATTTATCCGCTCCCGGTCTTCAAAGGCGGCATGGGTGATGGCCGCCTTGAGGATGACAATATCCCCCCGATGGCCGTCAACTTCCAGCTCTGCCATTAAACCGGCAATCATTTGCAGGTCTCGCCGGGTGTAGGCCACCCGGTGCAATATTTTGCGGGCCTGGGAAATGGTTTGGGAAAGATTTTCTTCTTCAGGATGCCAGTTTTCGTAAAAATCGACGGAATCGCGTTCGTATTCAAGCGTGCGTTCCAGAATTTTTACCCGCGCCTGCGAATCATGAATACCGTGAATATCCACGCACAAGGCGAAGCGGTCCAGCAATTGGGGCCGCAAGTCGCCCTCTTCCGGGTTCATGCTGCCTACAAACACAAAACGGGCCGGATGGCTAAACGAAATCCCTTCCCGTTCAACCACGTTCACCCCCATCGCCGCCGAATCAAGCAGCAGGTCAACCACGTGGTCATCCAGCAGGTTGACCTCATCGACATAGAGTACCCCCCGATTGGCCCCGGCCAAAACGCCCGGCTCAAAATGGCGTTCCCCAAACTTGATGGCTTTCTCAATATCCAGCGTGCCCACCACCCGGTCTTCAGTGGCGCTGACGGGCAAATTGACAAATTTGGTGCGCCGCACCGTCACCGGCAGGCTTTCGCCGTTGCTCACGCGCTCTTTGCAATTATCGCACAGCCGCTCCGGCGCATCCGGGTTGCAGGTAAAAGCGCAATCGGCCACTACGCGAATTTCCGGCAGCAGCGCGGCCAGCGCGCGGGCCGCCGTGGATTTGGCCGTGCCGCGCTCTCCCCGGATGAGAACGCCGCCAATTTGAGGATTGATGGCGTTCAAAACAAGGGCCATCTTCATGCGATCTTGACCAACAATTGCGGTAAAGGGGAATATTGAAGGCATAGGGATGTTTGCTCCTGCATTATTGCATTTTTTATCGGTATTAATTATAGTCAGTATAGTTGAAAATGGAAATAGAAATTGGCAATCAGGATATATTGACATTTCTCGATTGCGCCCGGAAGACGTATGCCGAGTAGCCCGCAAGGGCGGTTTGCGAGCCGCCCCTGCCCATCAATATAATTGACCCAATCCCGGCACTTCCAACCCTGGACCGGAACGATGAAACCCGAAACCCGAAACCCGAAACAAACACCCCCCAGCGCATTGCAAATTCACCGTCAATTGCTGGCCTTTTTTGGCCCGGTTAATTGGCGACCTTCGCTAACCCCGGTGGCTGAACTGGTCAGCACCATTTTAAGCCAAAGCACCACCGACCTGAACCGGGACCGGGCCTTTAACCGCTTGCGGGAACAGTTCGGCACATGGGAGGCGGTACGGGACGGCGACGCAGCCGGCATTGAGGCCGCCATTCGGGTGGCGGGGCTTTCGCGCCAAAAAGCGCCGCGTATCAAAGCCGCGTTGCAGTTTATCACCCGGCAGCAGGGGGAATTGAGCCTTGATTTTTTGCGCGCCATGCCGGTGGCAGAGGCGCGGGTATGGCTCATTCAAATGAAGGGGGTGGGCCCCAAAACCGCATCGATTATTTTGCTCTTTTCATTGGGTATGCCCGCCTTTCCGGTAGATACGCACGTGCATCGCACCACGGGGCGGCTGGGCCTTGTTCCGGCCAAAACCTCCGCCGAAAAAGCGCATCACCTGCTGGAAGCCCAGCTTCCCCCGGAAACGTATCTGGAAGCCCACCTGAATTTGATTCGACTGGGCCGGGAGATTTGCCGGGCCAGAAATCCGCGCTGCGAAGCCTGCCCGCTGCAAAACTCGTGCGCGTATTTTCAACATTGGGCAGACTGCGGGTAAATGGACAAAAGGCTGTCTATGAAAGAACAAAACTGCACCCAACAATGCGCCCGCTGCGGCAAGCTACTTGAAGCCTCTGCCAATGATTTGGCCGACGGGGAACGCTATTGTTCGTTTGGCTGTGAGGTGAAATCGCTGCTGGGCGGCGCGGGGAAGGGCTTGCGCTGGCTGGGGATGACGCTGTTGTGGGGAGCCATTGTTTTTGCCCTGCTGACGGCGACGGCCCGGCTGATGTGGCGCAGCCCAAGCGGCAATTCGGCGGCTGATTACGGCCTGATTGTTGTATTGGGATTAATGACCGTCATCATTTCTGTGTTGCGGCGCAAAACACGGTTGTAGGGCCGGCCTTTACCTTTGTCGAAAGCGGACATCATTGTCAATGGTCAGTTGCAATCCTGCCGGCAGGCTGGTCTGCGGACGGTAAGCCAGCAAGGTTTGAGCCTGGGCAATATCGGCCACCAACCGGGAAACGCCGCCGCTTTCCGTGCCGACGCGCAAAATATGCATGGCCGCGCGCGTCACCCGGCCCACCATTTCTGCCAGTTGATTGATAGACGTGCCCACCCCGGAGCCGATGTTGATAATTTGCTGATTAACCCCCTGCGCGGTGGCAGCCGTTACCAACGCATGCACCACATCATCAATGAACACAAAATCGCGCACTTGCCTGCCCTCGCCAAAAATTGTCACCGACCCGCCCCCCAGGGCTTGCTGAATGAACAGGGGAATGACCGGCGGATGGGCGGGCGGCAGCGGTTGGCCCGGCCCAAAGGCGTTAAAAATTCGTAAAATGACCGTTTCTATGCCCCACAACCGCCCGATGGTGGTCACATAATGTTCGGCGCTGAGTTTACTGACGCCGTAGGGGCTGGTGGGGTGGGGGCGCAACATTTCTGTGACCAGGGTTTGGGTTTGCTCGCCGTAAATGGCCCCGGACGAAGCCAGCACCACCCGCTTTACGCCCGCGTCTCGCATGGCTTCCATCAAGGCCACGGTGCCCCCCACATTGGTGGCGTTGTATTCGCGGGGATACAAAATCGATTCCGGCACAGAAACGCGGGCGGCCAGATGATAGACGCAATCGACCTTGTGCAGCAAGGCCCACAATTTGGGCTTGTCCGTCACATCGCCGCGCGTAAAGTGAATATCGGCGTGCAAGCGCTCCGGGTTGCCCGCGCTCAAATCATCCAGCACCCGCACATGATGCCCTGCCGGCAGCAATCGATTAGCCAGCGCGGCCCCAATAAACCCGGCTCCGCCGGTGACAAGTACATTCATTGTGGTCACTTTCCGGTAAATTTTTTATTCCGACAGCGCTTCGCCGGTGGTGACGCGGCTTAAAAAGAAGGTAGCCAGCAACAAAAACGCCGCCGCCGCCCAAAATATGGAACGGTAGCCCAGGCCGTCGATGACCTGTCCGACGGCAATGGGGCCAAGAATGGCCGCCGACATTGAGGCAAAATAATACATGCCGGTGTAGGCCCCCAGCCGGTCCTGCGGTACACTGTCCACCACCATCGGCAGGCTGTTGATGTTGACCAGCGCCCACGATGCGCCCACCACCACCAGACCAATGATGACGGTAATCAGGTTGTGGGTCAGGGCTATCAAGCTCACTGCCAGCAGAAACCCGGTTAAACCGGCGATGATGGTATGTTTGCGGCCGATCTTTCCGGCCAAATAGCCCGCCGGCACGGCAAACAGGAT
>JAJRUC010000484.1 GCA_024278015.1 Chloroflexota bacterium | reverse complement strand
CACCAAACGCCGCACTTCCTGTCCGGCCCGGTCTACAAAAATGAAGGTGGGATGCCCCAGAATATTGTAGGCCCGCACAATGGCCGGGCCGTCGCCTTTGTCGGCGTTTACCCGTTGAAAGGCGATGCGGTTGCTGTACGTTTCTTCCAGCCCATTCACGATGGGCAACATTGTCGCTCAAGGCGCTCAACCGTCGGTGTAAATGAAGACAAACGTGTCTGTGTCTGCCTGACCGGGTTGGGGGGCGCTGTTGCTGCACCCGGTGGCGATGACGGCCAGCAGGGCTATCAATATTCCTGACAGGGCCAAAGATTTTTTCATGGATTCTCCTGGGGGTTAATCATCCAACACTACAGCCTCCAGGGCCGAAACTTCTTTCAGCAGTTGGGCGTTGTAATGATGCCGCCCGTCGTTGCCCGCCCCGGAAACCGCGTTAAGCAAGTCTTCCACGGTCACTGTTTCCGGGTTGTACGCCGCTACGGCAATGCCTCGCTCCAAAAATACGTCAGAGAGGATAACGCCATCCAGCCCTAAAAGCCCGTTGCGCACGCGCATGGCGCAGCGTTCGCAGCCCATCCCGCTCACGCCGAGGTAGGCCGCCATCGCGGTTTTCAACGCTTCTTTGTCCAAAGGTTTTTCAATCGGGTCAACATGACAATTATGTTCTTCACTCATTGGCTTTCTCCTTGTTTTATACGCCGATATTCAAATGGTGCAACCAATAGTATAGCAGAGACCATTCCGGCAAAACAGGGCCAGCCGGCGCGGTTTGCACCGGGCAATTTGGCGGGGGTGGGTATGGGCATCCTGGCGCTGGACATTTCCTTAAAGGTATCGTACCCTGTGCATGGTGTTTTGGCAACAATTCTCGACGGTACAAAGGACGCAACGATGACTACTTTAACCGACGTTCCCGACGTTTCTCCATCCGGAAAACAATTTTTCCCCTTCCTGCTGGTGCTGGCCGGCGCAGCGCTTATCCTGCTGGGCGGCATTGTGCTGACCATTGTTATTGCGGCGGAACGACACCCCGTTTCCGTCCCCGATGCGCTGGCCGGTGTGCCGCGTACCGCAGAAGTGACCGGCGACGATGCCTTGACGGAAATCTCTCGCCTGCACGGTAAAGGCTTTCCGCTGGTTGACGGCGTGATGGGCGTGTATGGCGGCGGCGTTGCCACGGTGTGGGCCTCCGGCACGTGGCTGCCGATTATGGCAGACAAACAGGTAGAAGCAATGACAGACCGTATCGCCGAGGGAAGTTCACCCTTTAACCCGACGGGTACGCATGAAATTTCCGGCTTAACGGTACATTTCCTGACCGGAATGGGACAGCTTCATTTCTATTTTGCGCATAAACAGCAGGTTATCTGGCTGGCCGCTGATACAGACATTGCCGAAGCGGCGTTGAATGATTTGCTGGCAAGTTTGCAATAATCTACCATAAAAAGGAATTTCGATGATGAACAAACGTGTTTTTGTAATTAATCTACTTATTCTGTTCCTGCTGTTCAGCCTTGCGCCGTTGGTGTTGGCGCAAAACCCAACCATCACCGTCAGCGGCACGCTCATCAACCAAACCACCGGCGAACCGGCTCCGGCGGGTATTCCGCTGATGCTCCACACCTTCGACAATGACCAGATGTCCGGCATGATTAACGGCGTTACCACCGCTAACGGCTCCTTCCTCTTTGAAGAGGTGGAAGCGCCGGCCAAGCGGTTGTTTGAGGTGATGGCTACAGTCGGCAAAACATCCTATTTCAGCGATGTTGCCCCTGCTCCCACAGGCGGAAGCGCATTGAAACTGCCCGTGACCTATTTTGAGGCCACCACTGATACAAGCGGCCTGCGCGTGTCTCAAATGCACATGGTGGTCGATTTCTTCAGTCCCTCTCTGATGCAAATTGCCGAAATTTATATCATTTCCAATAATTCCGACAAGACCGTGGAAGGCGCGGTGCAATTGCCGGACGGCAATACCGCCGCTGTGCAGTTTGCTTTGCCCGCCGGGGCGGTCAATCTGTCGTTTGACCAGGGCGCGCTCGGTGAACGGTTCTTCCAGACGGACACCGGCTTTGCCGATACCTTCGGCGTGCAACCGGGCGCGGAAACCAGCCAGGTGATTGTGCGTTATTATTTACCCTATGAAGACGGCGTTTCGGTGGAACATCCCCTTTCGTACCCCACCGACAATGTGAATGTGTTGCTGCCGAAACTGGGCGTCTCGCTTGCCGGCGATGAATTTGGGCTGGACAGCACCCGCGAGATGGGCGACGGCCGCATGGTGGATATTTACGCCTCGGCTGATATAGCCGGCAAAACCCAATTTGCCTTCCGCCTGACGGGCGTGCCGCAGTTGGGGCAAAGTGCCGCAACCGGCGGTGATGTTCCCGTTTCCGGCCCCGTCTCCGGCCCTGATATTCGCACAATTGGGCTGGGAATTTTGCTGGCGGGTGTGCTGGTGCTGGCTGCTGGTATCTGGTGGTGGAAGCGCAATCCGGTGCCGGATGGGCCGGCGACTGATGACATCTCCGTTCCGGTGCATCTGGCTGCCGGTTCCGGGGAAGATGGTATTGTGCAGGCATTACTGGGGCTGGATGAAGCGCTGGAAGCGGGCGCAATCAGTGTTGCCGATTATGAACATGAGCGCGAAATACTACGCGCGGAATTGAAGATGATGCTGCTTGAGCGCAACCGGGCCGGCGCGGAAGTTGTCGCCGGGCATTAAAAGTCAGGTGGTCGCGGGGGCTTGACTTGATTGTTTGCCGGGTAGAAGAGACAGCCCATTTGGGCTGTCTCTGTTGTTGTGTGAGTGCCGGCAGTTTTGAGCGGAGCTAATTTGGTGTTTTTTCCGGGCCTTTATCGCGCCGCGCATCAATAAATGCGGAAATGCGGGCCTCGTCATATTCATCCATCTGGTCAATACGCTGCCAGGCCGTCACGGCAATGGCCGCGTCCCGGTTGGCGCGGGGAACCGCCATCACCTTGAAATTATTGTATTTGTTCATCAGCGCCTTCAGGCTGGTTTTCACCGCATCGCAATCGGCCAGTTTGTCGCAATCGTATGAAACGGCGACGTATCCGTGTTCCAGATTGTGGACAATGTTTTCATCGGGAACGGGCGTGTCATAGAAACCGGGCCGGGCCGGGGCATCGTAATGAGGCCCGGATGTGGGCGGGTCGGAGTTGTATTCGATGTGGGCTTCTCCCTGACGAATGTGTTCCTGATTTTGATAAGCCACATGCTCGCCGATGTTTTTTAGCGCTTCTCCCTGCTGAAAGGCCCACACCACAAAGGCAATCAATCCGACGGCGGCCACGCCCAGACCAATGTACCACAGTTGTCGACGTTGTTT
>JAJRUC010000483.1 GCA_024278015.1 Chloroflexota bacterium | reverse complement strand
GCCGCGCTACCAGGTTGACGGTCGGCTCCAAAAATGCGATAATAATATCTGTCGGGAATATTTCAGAAGGCAAGAAAATACGATGTTGTTCTACCCAAATCCAATCCAATCCAATTGAAGGCAAAAATGTATGATCAACTACGAAGTGTGAGCATCGTCGGCATCGGGCAAATTCCCGTGCAGAAGGAAAATCCGCGCAGTTTGCGTGAGATGGGCGCGAAGGTACTTCATCTGGCGATGGAAGATGCCGGTGTTGACAGCGTTGATGCGCTGTTTGTGGGCAATATGCTTGCGGATGAATTACAGGGGCAAAAACACGTGGCAACCCTGATTGCCGGCGCCGCCGGGTTGCGCGGCATTGAAGCGCTGCATGTGCGTGCGGCAACTGCAACCGGGGCGGCTGCATTGCGAATGGCGTATTTTGCCGTCGCCAGTGGTGAAGCCCGGCTCGCCGTTGCGCTGGGGGTAGAGAAGATGAGCAGCGGAAATGCCACACACGCGCTCGCCAAAGCGCTCGATGCGGAAACCGAAACATCCACCGGGGCAACCCTTTTAAGCCAAAATGCGCGATTGATGCAATTGTATATGGATACATACGGCGTGCCGGTAGATGTTTTCAATAATTTTTCGCTGGTGGCCCACCAAAATGCCCGCACCAATCCGAATGCGCTTTTCAAAAACAAACATGTCACCGTGGCAATGATTCGCGCCTCGCGGGTAATTATCCCCCCGCTGCGGCTGTTCGATGCCTCGCCGCTGTGTGACGGCGCAGCAGCCGTTATTCTGACCCGCAGTGGCGAAGCGCGCGCCTACACCCATCAGCCGGTAAAAATCCTCAGCTCCAGCGTAGCCACCGACTGGTTGCGCATTGATGACCGCCCCAACCCGTTGCACCTCTATGCGGCAGAGCGCTCTGCCCGCGAAGCCTTTCGCAAGGCAAATGTGCATCGCACCGATTTGAATTTGTTTGAAGTACACGATGCGTTCAGTATTATGAGTTGTATGGGCCTGGAAGCGGTCGGCTTTGCCAAATCCGGTGCAGGCTGGCGGCTGGCAACAGAGAATCAAATTGGGCTGAGGGGAACCATCCCCGTTTCAACCTTTGGCGGGTTAAAGGCGCGTGGACACCCCATCGGGGCCACGGCCCTTTACCAAACCTGCGAAATTATCCAGCAATTGATGGGAAAAGCCGGCGCGAACCAGGTGCCGGATGCGCAACTGGCTATGCTGCTCAGCATCGGCGGGGCAGGAAGCACCGCGTTGACCCATATTTTCGGCGTGTAATACCCGGAAACCGGCCCCGGAGAGAAACGGGGTATTCCGGAATTTGCCATACCGGCGGCAACCGGGTTAGAATGAGACGGCCTGACGGGTGAAACAAACCGTCGGTTGAACCGATTCAGGACTTGCGCGGTTGCGGCATTTTACCCCCTCAGTCCCTGATGAAGAAACCGCTTCGCGCCCTCAAGCGGGGGGAAGGGGTAGAACACCGTGATTTACCGCAACTGCGTAAGTTCTGCGATTAATGAATAGAGGCAGCCATGACTAATTTACCCCCCATTGCCGATGCGCCCATCCCGGACCAAATAGTTGAAGACTCACATTGGTGGTTTGCCGGCCGAACATTGGTCATCAATACCCTGATGCAACAGGTTTTGCCCCGCACCAGCGGCCTGAATTTGCTGGACATCGGCTGCGGCGCGGGCAATATGATTCATCATTTGAGCCGGTACGGGCAGGTGAAGGGGCTGGAAGTTGACCCGCGCCCCGTGCGGGAAGCCCGTCTGCGCGGTTACGATGTGGATTTGTTCGACGCGCAAGACCCGTTTCCGTTTGATGACGGCTCGTTTGATGTGGCCTCGGCGCTGGATGTGATTGAACACGTGGATGACGATCTGGCCGTTTTGCAAGAAGCGTACCGGGTGCTGCGGCCGGGCGGCCATCTGGTGGTCACGGTTCCGGCGTTTATGTTTCTGTGGTCAAACAACGATGTCATCAACGCTCACAAGCGTCGCTACACCGCCAAAGAGCTAAAAACCAGACTGATTCAGGCCGGTTTTGAAGTGAAACGCCTCAGCTACAATAATTTCTTCGTCTTTCCGTTGGCCGCGCCGCTGATTATGCTCCGGCGGGGCAACGAACCGGAACTGGCCTCGCATCATTTGCAGGAAGAGGAATATCAGGTGGAAATGGAGCCGACATCGCCGCCGGTAAACAGCGCGCTGACGCTGGTGGGCAAACTGGAAGCCGGGTTGATGCGGTTGTTTAATTTTCCGTTCGGGACAGCGCTCATTGCCATAGCTCAAAAAACAGAATAACCGCAGCCGCCAAGCCGTTCAAATAAACCCCGGCCAAAAGGCCAATCGAATGACCAGGCGCGCGGAGTTTGTTTCATACCGGGTCTACGGCGGGCAGGGGCAAATCGGCTTGCTTAAACCACGCCAGCCGGGCATCGGCCACGCAAAACAGCGAGCCGGTTACGCATATCAGGCCGGTATCGTTTGCCGAATTGACGGCTTGCTGCAAGGCTTGCTCTACCGAACCGGCCGCATCAATTTGATAGCCCAGGGTGTGGGCCACGGCAGCCAGCGTTTCCGGCGGCGTAGCGCGGGGATGGTTGGCCTGGGTGGCGATGACGTGGCGGCTGTGCGGCAACAATTCCTCCAGAATAACGCGATAATCGTGGTCTCTGGAAACCCCCACAACGTAAATAACGGCCCTGCCGGGGAAGTAATGCTGGAGCGTTTGGCGCAATTTCCGGGCCGAATCGCCGTTCATGGCCCCGTCAAGCAGCAGCAACGGCGCTTGATTCAATATTTCCAGCCGGCCCGGCCAGCGAACCGTCGCCAGTCCGGCGGCCCGCGCTTCCGCCGAAATTTGCAGCGGGGTTTCGTTTTGCAGAGCGTCGATAGCCATCAGGGCGGTGCAGGCGTTGTGGGCCTGATGCCGGCCCAGCAACGCCAAATGATACGCCTCTCCGTTGGCAAAAATCGTTTGGCCCTGTAGCGAGGTGCGCCCCACCCGGCAGTTCATTTCGTCTTCAACGGCGCGTAAGCGAGCCTTCTTTTCCCGGCACACCGCTTCAATAACGGTCATGGCCTCCGGGTATTGATACCCGCTCACTACCAGCCCCCCTTCCTTGATGATGCCCGCCTTCTCACCGGCAATTTTCGACAGAGTGTTGCCCAGCAAGTGGGTGTGGTCGTAGCTGATGGGGGTAATGACCGACACCGCCGGGGTGGTGATATTGGTGGCGTCCAGCCTGCCCCCCAGCCCCACCTCCAGCACTGCGATGTCAACTTTTTTGCCGGCGAAGGCTTTAAAGGCCAGGGTGGTCATAATTTCCCAGGCAGTCAGGCCCATCACCTCGTCAAAATAACCGCGCAGGCCGTTCACCAGAGCCAGCACATCCTCTTCGCTTATCAAATCATTGTTTATCCGAATACGCTCCCGAAAAGTATGCAGGTGCGGCGAACTGTACAGCCCGGTTTTGTATCCGGCGGCCACAAGCATACTGTGACACATAGCCGCCGTAGACCCCTTGCCTTTGGTGCCCGCTATCAGCATAACCGGATATTTTTGATGCGGCCGGCCGATTTTCTCCATAACGCCGGTGATGCGCGACAAATCCAGGGTGGTCATATTGTATTTTGGCATTTGTTTTCGTTCAAAATTGGTGTGGCTGTAAATATAATTCAGGACTTCTTTATAGGTTTTGAAGGGGGTCATAAGAAAATCTCTCTCTATAATTTGAGCAGGGCTACCAGATTTTTAGAGAACCGGATAACGCCTGCGGCGTAGGCGTCAAGATAATCTTGCGCAACCAGTTTTGCCAGCGCGCGTTGATTGTGTCGATACAGTTGGCGAATGGGCGGACGGCTGTCTCTGAGCGTTAGCTGCAAGTGGCCCCGACTGTTTTGCACAATGCTCCAGGTTAAGGGGCGAATATACCCGTCATCGGTGGCGTTCATAAAGCGCAAAAGCGATGCTTTGGGGGGGGCAATATGGCACAGAAATAACTCGTACTTGTTTGATGATTTTGGCGCGGCGCGCAAATTCAGGGTTTTAAGTTGAAACTTGTCTCGGTTGCGGCTTAAGGCGGCTTTTATTTCGCCTTCAAACGGCATGGCCGCCGATGGTGAAGCCGCCATTTCCCGGGCAGGACGCAGCGCATTGGTCAGGGCGCGCATATCCCGAATTAAGGTTGATTTATTTTGGGCCTTGTCGTCCGCACCGGCGTTGAGGGCAGCCAGAGATTGAGCCAAAGCCGATAATTTTATCGAAATCTGCATCAGGACCGCAGCCGGAATATCGAAGCCGTTTTCCGGTGTGTAAAGCAAATCAAGCGTAGCTGTGCTTCGCGATTTTATAAAAGCGGCAATGGCTTTGGCCTGCCGGCGTTGTTGATTTTGCATCATGGAGCGCAGGGCGTATTGCAATGTTTCGCCCGGTTCATAAAGATGATGGTGCAATCCCCGGTAAATCAGCAGCATATCGGGCAGTGTAGCAAAGATGCGCTGCCGGGCCAGGTAGCCCAGCGCGGCGTTGATGGCGGCTACATCGGTGATGATGGCCTCGGCAGCGGCCTCAACTGCCGGCTTGTGCGGCTGAATCGCCCGCCGAAAGGCCGCCCCGCCTTGTATTTGCAGGGGGATGGGCCGGGGGGCCAACGCTGCTGTGGGCGAAAACCGGGCCATCAATGAGCAGGTAGAGGTTGTTTCCCGGCTGATGATTTGGCTTAATTGCATGGCCCAGGCGGGGTTAAAAAACGCAGCCGACATATCGAACACAAAGTTGCGCCGGGTTCTGAAAACGGTGAGGGCGTGATGCCCCACCCCCCGGTGGCTGCTGCGCACCTCGGCCAGCAAGCCGGTATCCGGCTGCAAATCCCAATTGATAATGATGGGCACATCGGCCAGTTTGCCCAGTTCAGACCGGGTGGCCGGGGCCAGTTGTTTTATCAAAAAGGGATGTTCTGCGCGCGGACACAACGCCAAATCCAGGTCCGGCGAGCTGGAAACCGGGCCTAATACCGAAGTTTGGTGCAAAATGGCCGCTATTTGGGCTTTTATGCGGCTGGCCGGGGTGGGTCTCAGGAGTTTTATTTGTTGCTTGCCCTGCCCGGCAGTGATAGTAACCAACCCTTTCGACGTGATTTTAACGGTGCGGCCTTGCTGGTCAACAAGTTTGTCCTTCACCGGCATCAGCGTCAATTGTTCGCCGGGGTCATCCGGTTTGCCCGGCTTAAAGGCCAGCAAACGCCCCCGCGAATCTCTGGAAACGACATTGAGCAGGTAGTAGCAGCCCCCCACCACAAAGGCCAGTTTGGCCCGCCACAGGGGGATGGGCCGGCGTTTATCCTGATACCGTTGCGGCGAGAGCGTTTGCAAAATATCCGTCGCGGCCAAAAAGGCGGATAAATCAGCCGCTTGCAGTTGATAATATTTTTCCCACACCAGCGCCCCCACTTCGCGGGGAAGCCGTTTCGTCACGTCGGTCAAAAAGGTCAAAAAGGCGGTTTTTCTGAACCTGGGATAGGGTTCGTGCAAATAGTCGGCGGGCCGGCTTAGCGGCAAACGCTTCAGCCATTGCTGTTCAACATCATCCAACCCCAATTTGTGTTTAAAAACATCCGTCTCCAGCATCAAGTGCCTGTATTTTTGCCGCCGGATATCCCGTTTGGCCTGGGCCAATTCGGCTTTGTTCAGCGGCTTCGCCGGGTCGGTTTGTTCATAAACCATTTTGGCGGCAATATAATCGGCAATGTTCTCCCGGATAAGGTGCAAAATAACCTGCTCTGTCCAGATATTTTCAAGCAGAACATCATAATCGAACAGCATGGTGATGCATTGGAACGCCCACGCCGCCGCCTGGTCAACTGCCGGGGGGGGCGCGTCGGCCCGGTTACAAGAATTGTCCGTTTCAATGGTATAATGGGCGTTGTCGTTTCGATTGGCGGTTTGCATGGCGGTTAATACTTGGTCGGCCGCACTCGCCGCCGAAGCGGACGGGCGTTGCTGTCTGCGGGGATTCAGAAGCCCGGCCAGGATGCGGCCGAAATTAACCGGCGTCGAAGTGGCGGCCTCGACGGGCGCGGATGCGGCATCGACGGGGCCGGCCGTAGCGTGGCGGCCCGGTTCGGCAGATGAGGCCTGGTCCGGGGAAAAAACCAGCTCAATCTCCCCCAGTTTGATGGTATCGCCTGCCCATAATCGTTGCGATTGGGTGATGGGAGTGTTGTTCACTTCTACTTTCTGGCGGGCGTTCCAGCCGCTAACGGCGAATACCCCCCGATTTTGCCAGATGGTGGCGTGATAGGGGGCAACCTTTTCGCCCGACAGGCGGATATCAGCATCGGCGGCGCTGCCCAGGATGACGGATTGCTTGTGCAGGGTATATTCGGTTGGCGTCGGCGCGTTGGCTAAAATTATTTTCATAGTTGCAGAAAACCGGCTTTTGGCGCGGGTTCCTGCTATTATAGGCCTGAAGGCGTTCAGATGGCAATAAGGAGGTATGTATGCCTGTAACAACAATCGTTTACGCGGGCCTGTTTTTCAGCGCCGATGCCGGCGCCTTGTGGCGAGGTTTGAGCCGGCCCGTGGCGGTGCAGGCTTTGCGCGCAGCGCCGCCGCCGGCCTTCGGCGGGCAGGTTGAGCGGGTCTGCCAGTTGGGTGGAGTCCGGCGGGGGGATGAACTTTTTGTAGATGGGGGCCGGCAAATCAAAATGAAGGTGCATTGTAAAAAATGGCTGAATCAGCCGCTAATAGTGGACGGGTTCCGATTTTGGGTGGCGATGTTCAGGCCGCCAGTTTCATTTTCGGGTTGTGAAGCCCTGCTGTATGGCCCACTGCTTTTCCCAGGGCCGCATTGACAAAGGTATTCAGGCTAACGCCATCGCGCCGGGCCATTTCTACCAGTTCCCGATGCAATGATTTTGGAATACGAACCACGAAGCGACCACTGTAATTCTCTGCCGGGCGCGGCAACGGAATTTGCTCGCCGTCTTCCAGCGCACTTTCCAGCCAGGCCGCCAGCGCATCATGTATCATTTCTGACAGGTCTGCAAAGGTGTCGGCTTGCGTCATGCACCCCGGAAGTTCAACCACCCGCGCGAACCACCCGGACTGCTTGCCACTTTCATCCTTGACCACTTCGATGGTGTACGGTAATTGCAGATAATCTTCCAAATTCATCATGTTAGTGCGCCTCTGTTTACTCATTCGCTGACAAGTCCATTTCATCCAACAAATTCAGGACTTCTTTGACATACACCGGCAATATGAAAGGCTTGCGAAATGGAATGGTGATGCGTCCCTGTTTTTTGAGGATGTAAGTGGCGTGACTGCCTCGTTGCCGTTTTTCAAAGCCGAGCGACAGCAATAATTTATCGGTGGTGGTAATTTTTGACTGATGGGACAAATTGTCTTTCCCCCTCTCCCCCAAGGGGAGAGGGAATTTTGCTCCCTCCCCTCTTTAAAGGGGGAGGGTTGGGGAGGGGGTTTTCGTCCATCAGTCAATTCT
>JAJRUC010000482.1 GCA_024278015.1 Chloroflexota bacterium | reverse complement strand
GGGCGGCTTCCAGTTCGGTGGGGCCGCCCGGTTCAACGGGCAGGCCGCCCAGGCCGTCCATCACCAACAACACAATTTTAGAGCCGTTATCGACGGCCATATCCTGAATCAGTTGCAGCTTGTCCATGATAGTCTCCTGAATTGCAGAATGGAATTTCTACAGACAAAAACAGCGGCCGGCAGACAGAAAAAATTTGCAGGGGCACGGCGCAGCGCGCCCCTGCGGTTATCCATCACGCCAGAGGCGCGCCACAATTGTCTCCGCCGGGGCGACTCGTGAGTTGCCCCCACAATCACCTGTCCGGATGCTAAACAAGCAGGGACTTTTCTGTTTCGCGGTCAAAGAGATGAATGCTGTCCAGATTAAAGAGGATTTCCACTTTTTCGCCCACGTGATAGGCGGCGCGCGGGTCAATGCGGGCGATGAAGTTTTTATCATTGCCGGCGGTGAGGTAGACGTAAATTTCGCTGCCCATCATTTCGGTCAGGTCTACCGTGGCGGGCGCGCGCACGCCTTTAACATCGGCGGGCAGGTAGTCCGGCGAGTTAATATCTTCGGGGCGGATACCGAATACCACTTCCTTCCCCAACGAACCGGCCACTTTTTGGGCCTGTTCATCGCTCAATCGCAGGCGGAAAGTGCCGGTGTCAACGTACATTTCTTTGGCGTCGCCGGTGAGGGTGGCGTCAAAGAAGTTCATGGAAGGGCTGCCGATGAAACCGGCCACAAAGATGTTGACCGGGTGGTCGTACAGATTTTGCGGGCTGTCAACCTGTTGCAAAACGCCGTCTTTGATGACGACGATGCGGTCGGCCATAGTCATCGCTTCTACCTGGTCGTGGGTAACGTAAATGAAGGTAGTGCCGAGGCGCTGGTGGAGCTTGGAAATTTCGGCGCGGGTTTGCACGCGCAGTTTGGCGTCAAGGTTAGAGAGCGGCTCGTCCAGCAGGAAGACGGACGGTTCGCGGACGATGGCCCGGCCCAGGGCCACGCGCTGCCGCTGGCCGCCGGACAGGGCTTTGGGTTTGCGGTCAAGGTACTGTTCGATGCCCAGAATTTGGGCGGCTTCGTGGACCCGGCGGTCAATTTCGCTTTTGGGGGTTTTACGCAGTTTCAAACCGAAGGCCATATTGTCGTACACCGACATGTGGGGGTAAAGGGCATAACTCTGGAACACCATAGCGATGTCCCGGTCTTTGGGCGGAACGTCGTTGACCACCCGGTCGCCGATGCGAATGTGGCCGTCGGAAATTTCTTCAAGACCGGCCAGACAACGCAAGGCGGTTGATTTTCCGCAACCGGACGGGCCAACCAGCACCAAAAATTCCTTGTCCTTAACTTCAAGGCTAAGGTCGCTCACGGCGGTGACATCGCCATACCGTTTGGTCATTTTATCGAAAGTTACGCTGGACATTCATCTCTCCTTGGGATAATTTGATTTTATTTTTGACCAGGCTAAGCCTGGACAGGCACTATATGTTTGAACCGTCACACCCACAAAACCAGATTGCTTGATTGCCGGGCCACCAGCCAGGGGTCGATGACCACCGGAGCCGGAGTGCGCCCGTCAATCAGGCTCAACAGCATCCGGCACGCTTGCCGGCCCATTGAACAGGTGGGTTGGTGCAGGCTGGTGAGGGGGGGCTGGGCGTGGCCGGCCGGCAAAATATCGCCGAAGCCCACCACGGCAATATCGCTACCCACCTCAAACCCCTGGTCCTGAACGGCGGCCATAGCCCCCATTGCCACCAAATCATGGCAAGCCAGCAGCGCATCGGGCGGCAAAGAGGCGGCCATCAACATTTGCGCCAGCCGATAGCCTTCTTTTTGGGTCATCTCGCCGGGGCTATCTGTGACAGCGCCGGTTAAGGCCGGATACGCTTTGACAATGGCCCGGAACGCGGTGGTGAAGGTTTCGGCGCAGAGCAATTCCTCCGGCGGCGGAAGGAGCGCGATGCGCGTCCGGCCCTGTTCGGCCAAATGGGCCACGGCCTGACGCAGGCCGCTTTCGGTGTTAATCCAGATACCGGGCATGGCCGGGGTTAAGTTGTTAAACTGCCCCACGGCCGCAAAAGGGAAGTGGCGGCTCTCCAAAAAATCAATGCGCCAATCCCGGCGGCGGGGCCGGGCGATAATCAGGCCGTCAACCCGACGGTCGTTGACCAGCCGCCGGTAGGCGGCGGTTTCCTGCTGGCCGGGGCTGCGGGTTGAAACCAGCAGGTCGAAGCCGTGGCGGGCCACTTCATCGGCCACGCCGGAGAGCAGTTCGGTTAAAACGGGGTCGGCCTGCCCGCCCGAAAGCACCGGCAAAACCAGACCGATTGAATCGGTGCGCCGTTTTCTTAAACGCTGGGCGGCAATGTTGGGCCGGTAGCCCATCTGCCGGGCGATGGTCCGGATGGTTTCTCTGGTTTGCGGGGCAATATCTTCGTGACCGCGCAAGGCTTTGGAAACCGTAGCCGCCGATTTTCCAACGGCTTGCGCTATGTCTTTCAAAGTTACGTCACGATGAGCCATCCAACGCCGTCATTTCACTTAACTTAAACGTTTAAATTATCGCTCACAGTATAAACTTAATCGTTTAAGTTGTCAAATCCGGCCCCCGGCCGGGAACATAAAAACCCCCTGAAGAATTTCAGGGGGGCGGCCCGAACAAACTCAACGGAAGCCGGTCAGTCGTCTGTCTGCATCGCAATTTTAACGGCGATAATCAAGGCTTCCAGTTCGGTATGGCAACAATCGCACATCTTGAGATGTTGTTCAATTTCCGGCAAAATCAAAGCGGGGTCTTTGCCCGTATTCAAGACATCGACATATTGGTCCAGCAAATCCATACACTGGCAGCAATCTATTTCGTTCTCTTCAGTATTCAACGAAACGTGTACCAAATTTCGCCAAAATTTTTCGGATTGTCCCATTTCGGCCCTTCCAATCACAAATTCACCTGCGCCTTTTGCTCTTTGGACGCTTTACCACGCCGCGCCCTTACCCGCCGGCCACGCCCCACCCGGTTTAACGGCCAAATAAATCCAGAATATACGCCGGTTCAAGGTCTTGCTCTATTAATGCCTTCTTTAGTTTCAGGCGGGCATCGTGCAATAATTTGTACAGATTATTCACATTCGTATCCATCATCCCGGCGGCAACCCGCATGGGAATACCGTTGAGCTGGGTGGCAATCATCGCCTGCCGCTGACGGTCGGTCAAGCCGGTTTCCAAAACCGAAACGACGGCCTTCCACACCAATTGGCGCTCTGTAGCCAAAGCGGGATTGCCGGGGTCGCCCGGCCCGGCGTCGATAATATCCTCCAGCGACATCCCCCGCTCAATAGTCCCTCGCAGCGAGACATTCTGCCAGTGCCGGCGGCGCAATTCGCTGATGAGCTGGTTGATGGCGATTTTGGTCGCCCAGGTGGTGAATTTGCTGTTCCCCCGAAAGGTATTGAGTTTGGCTTCCACTTTGATGAGCGCATCCTGCACCGCATCCTGCGCCAAATGCTCCAGTTCGCGCACATCCAGCCGCGCCAAATCGCTGCGGGTGTGCAGATAGCCCATCAACCAGCGCAAAATAAACGTGCGCAGGTCGTTCAGCGCGGCATCGTGCGTCGCGCCGGAGGATTT
>JAJRUC010000481.1 GCA_024278015.1 Chloroflexota bacterium | reverse complement strand
GCCGCCGGGCGGGATGATGTCGGTGAAAATGGTGTACTTGCCGCCCGTTTCCGCGCCGCCGGCGTGGAAATAGATTTCATCGCCAAAGGCCCGTAGCGGTTCCAAATCGTCCAGCGAACTCACAACGGGTTTTACTTCCTGGATAGTTGTGTTTGTCATTTTCACTCTCCTTTTTTCAATGACCCTTTTCGGGCCGCCCCGGTTGGACAATGACGGGACGCCCCTCAAAATAAATCGTCGTAAAGCCATCGCCCTGCTCGCTTATCTGGCCGTCAGCCGGCAGAGCCACAGCTGGGACGCGCTGGCCGCCATGTTCTGGCCGGAGGCAGAGCAAAGCCGCGCCCGCGCCGCGCCTTGTGGTCGCTCAATAAAACACCGCTGGCGGAATGGCTGGCCGTTGAGTCGGAAGAGGTGGCGTTACGGCCGTCACCCGATCCCCAAAACAGCTTTACCGTAGACGTTCTCCGCTTCCGCGAACATCTGGCCGCCTGGCGGCAGCACAATCACGACACGCCCACCCTCTGCCCGGATTGCCTGGCGGGGCTGACCGCAGCCGTCGCCCTCTACCAAAACGAGTTTATGGCCGACGACCTGCGGCAAAAGCTGGCAGCGGCACTGGAAGCGGCCAGAATTAAAGCCAGGAGCGTTCCGCTAATGAGAATGAGTAAGGTTTGTGATTTGTGAAGCATCTTTTCGTCTCCTTTACGCCTCCTTTACGCCAGAGGCGTTTCTACAAATGTCATTCCGTAGCGGGTACAAACGCCAACCAGCCATTCCATATCGGGCGGGCCGTCTGGTGTGGGTAGGTTGTTCAAATCTTCAACCGGGATACCAATCTCGGCGAAAAAATCATCCATTTTGCCCACGCCGTCCATAATCATAATCATTTTGCCCTGTTTGCTGTCTGTGTTGGCGTAGCCGTGGGGCGCGTTGCTGGGCACATGAACGACGCTGCCGGGGCTGGCCTGCACCGCAATCTTGTTGCCCGCTTCATCTTGCCGGTAAATCTCGTGTTGGCCTTCCAAAATGTAAAACGTTTCCTGCGAAGGGTGGGTGTGTAAAATCGGCATCCCGCCCCCCGGATTAGTGATCGTTTCAAAGGCAACGTAATCGCCGTTGGTATCATTTCTGTCTACCAACACTTTCACTAAATCTCCTACTACCAGCCAGGTTTTGGTAGCCGGCGGGGCTAAAACAGCTTCAGTAATCATATTATGCTCCTTTTAGATATGAATAGTTGATTGAAACTTCCCCCTGAGTATATGGATTGACCGTACAACTACCGTACAAACTAGGCTCGTCTTCCGTACCAAAAACGTACAAACGCCATTTCGTTTTTACAATCTTTGTTTAATAGTTATAATTATCGGCAGAATGACAACCCTTTCCATTCAACTACTTGGCTCGCCCACAATTGAGCTTGACGGTGCAACGATAACCATAGGCCACAGCAAAGCGATGGCTATGCTCGCTTATCTCGCCGTCACCCGGCGGCTTCACACCCGCGACGTCCTAGCCGGCCTCCTCTGGACAGACTATGACCAAGGGCGGGCACGGGGCGAAGTGCGGCGTATGTTGTGGGCGCTCAACAGAAGCCTGGGCAAAGGCTGGATAAAAGCCGATCGGCAAACCATCGGCTTGGACTCTGAGGCCAACATTTACTTGGATGTTGACCAGATTCGACGGCAATTGTCCGTCTGGCAGGAGCACCCGCATCCGCCAGAGGCGTTATGCCGCAAATGTGTGGCAGCGTTCTCGCAAGCGGTTGACCGCTACCAGGCCAATTTTCTGGAAGGGTTTTCTCTGCCCGACAGCGAGCCATTTGAACAATGGCAAATGCAGGAAGCCCGCCAGCTTCGTCAGGAAATCAGTCAGGTGCTTGACCGGTTGATTGGGCAGCATTTGGCTGAATTTCCGCAAACGCTGCCCCGTTTAACAACCGCCGTCCTGAAAAGGCTGGCCCTTGACCCGTATCATGAACCGGCGCATCGCCTGCTGATGGCCCTGCACGCTGCCGGCGGGCAGAGCAGCACCGCCAGAGAGCAGTATCGGCTTTGCGTTGAAGCGTTGCGCCAGGATTTGGACGTTGCGCCCGCCCCCGAAACGGAGGCACTATATCACCGCATCCGGCAAGGCGATGCCAATTTTTCTGCGGCTGAATTGCGGGCCGCTTTTGGCCTGCCGCCGCAACCCTCCGTAACCGCTTTTAATGCCTCACCCGTTGCCCCCAATATTGCGAATGGCCTTCCGCCGCATAACTTACCAGCCCCAACGGCCCCGTTTATCGGCCGCCAGAGCGAATTGGCAGACCTGACCCGTCTTATTAACAACCCGGATAATCGCTTAATTTCCATTGTGGGGCTGGGCGGAATGGGCAAAACGCGGCTGGCCCTGGAAGCGGGGCGGCAGGTGTTGGCCCATTTTCCAAATGGGGTTTTTTGGGTGGAACTGGCCCCGCTCAAAGGGAGCGACGCTATCATTCCCGTCATTGCCGAAGCCCTTGGCTACCATTTTCAGCCCGACAGCCGAACCCAATACCAACAATTGCGGGATTATGTGACCCAAAAAGAGTTGCTGCTTTTGTTGGACAACTTTGAGCATCTTCTGGATGGGACAAACATCGTTACCGATATTCTGACGCAGGCGCCGGGCGTCACAATTTTGGTCACATCCAGACAGCGACTTAATCTGCTGGATGAAACTGTTTTTAATCTGAACGGTATGGGGCTGCCCAACTGGACATCAAGCATAGACGTTTTTAATTACGACGCGATTCAACTATTCCAGCAGGCGGCCCAGCGATTGCAACCCGCCTTTACCTTAACCAGTAATAATCTGGCCAACGTGGTGCAAATTTGTCGCTTGGTCGAGGGGATGCCGCTCGGTATTTTGCTGGCCGCTTCGTGGATTTCAGTCTTGTCGCCCGCCGAAATCAGGAGTGAAATTCAACAGGGAATAGATATTCTTGCCGCCGCCAAAGCCGATTTGCCAGGGCGACAACGGAGTATTCGGGCTGTTTTCAACCATTCTTGGCAGATGTTGACCGAAGCGGAACAGCAAGCCTTTATGAAACTGGCAATCTTTCGAGCCGGCTTTACCCGCGAAGCAGCGCAAACCGTGGCGAACATGACCTTGCGCCAGCTTCAATCGCTCATCAACAAGGCGTTCATCGCCAAAGACCCGGCCTCTGAACGTTACCAAATTCACGAGTTGCTACGGCAATACGCCGAGGCTCAACTACTGGCTTCGGGCGATTATAGCCGGGCAATGGCCGCCCACGCCAAATACTATTTGGGCTATCTAGGGCGGCAGGGGGCCGGCCTTAAAGGGGCGTCCCAATTGACCGCTCTCAAACGCATTGAAGCCGATTTTGAAAACGTCCGGCAGGAGTGGCTGACCGCCATTGAGCGCAAACAGATTGCCCCCCTTGACGAGGCTTTGGAGTCCATGTACCTGTTTTGCCACCTGCAAAGCCGGCTGGAAGATGGCAAATCATTGTTTGATGCGGCCAGAACCGGACTGGCCCCTTTGCCCGGAGAAAAGTCGCAGCCGGTTTGGCATAAAGTGCAGGTGCGGTTTTATACTAATGAGACTACGCCGCAACTCAAACAACGGCTGCAACGGTCGTTGGTGTTGGCCCAGGCGCGAGACGACCCGGCAGAAGCGGCCTTTTGCCTGCACTCACTGGCCGCGATAGCCCACTACATTGACCAGGAACCGACTGCCGCCATTCAATATTATGAGCAAAGCGCAACCCTGTACCGTCAACTCAATGAACGCTACCACCTGGCCCACATCCTCAGCAAACTCGGCGAAGCTTACCATCTCATTGGACAAACGGCCTTGACCCGCCGGTACGTGAACGAGGCTTACGAACTTCAGCAGGCCATTGGCGACCAAATGGGCCAGTCTGAAACATTGCGGGCGCTGGCGATGACCGCCTACCAGACCGGGCAATATGAGCAAAGTTTTGACTACATGAGGCGAGGCTTTGCTATTCAGCAGCAGGCCAATTTTATTGTGGGCATAGCCTCAAGCCATTTGTACAGCGGCTGGTTAATGTGCATCCGCGGGGAAATAACGACGGGGCGCAAGCGGATTGAAAAGGGGCTTGCGTTGGCTCTGGATGTGGTTGATTATTCTACTCAGGCGTGGTGTTACGCCATTTTGTCCCTGTTAGATGCGTGGGCCGGAGATTTGGAAACGGCAGGGGAAAAACTGGCCCAGGCTCAGTCCATCGAAGCCGATCCTTTCCGCCAAACAGGGGCGGGCAATTCTTTTTTGAATTTGCATATTAACTGGGTAAAAAGCCTACTTTTGTTAAGCAAAGAAGAAATTGAGGCGGCCAAAAATTACCTCAGCCTGGCCCTCAATTTGGCGGTTCAAACGAAAAGCCACCCTTACGTAACGCATCTGATACTGGTCCTGGCCCTGTTTCGGGTGACGGAAGAAAAAGAGGCCGAGGCAGTAGCCTTGATGGGATTAGCCGCCGCGCAACCAGACGGGGTGACGGGCTGGATGGATGAGTGGGCGTGGTTAGCCAATACGTGCCAAACCGCGCGGGAGCGTTTGGGACCGGCCGGGTTTAACGCCGCCTGGCAACAGGGAGCCTCGCAATCGTTGATGGCGGTAGCGCAAGCGTTGGTCTCAAAAACCTGAACCTGTGGCTGTAAATCCAGCAACGCAAACAACGCTTTTCCCGAGCTGAAAAGAATCCCGCGGCTTTTCTGCATGTTCGGCTAACGTCCAAAATTCAGCCGATTGCGGGCCAGCGAAACCACCTTCAAGGCGAAAGTGACGCCACAGGCGCAATCAACCTCAATAAAAGCCAGGGTAGCAATTCGCCACCAACGATTTGTTAGCTTGGCCCGGTGGGGATAATAACTTACTTTTGCCAGATTCTTTTACCCAACTTTGCCAAACAAATAACCCCAAACGCGAAGGCTCCGTCGCTTGACGGGGCATGGTGACGTGGTTGCCAGCAAAGTCACCCTCACTTTTGCTCAACTTTGCCAGCGGAACCCGCGAAGCGTCAACTGAATGAAGGCACGATGCCTTTTTCTTTTCAAAAAGTCAACCCTCACTCCGGCACACGATTGCGGCATGCTTTTCGCCGCAATAAGTGGACGCAATGTATGGCCTTCGGTTAGCCTGCTACCTTCATTTCTTCCCGGATTACGCGCCGTAGTACTGTCTCAAGCCCCTTGGTTCGAATACTTTCTTTTAGCGTTTCATTGATGAGTGTTTGATACCCTCGACCACCAGCTTCCGCTTTGAAATACTCAACCACCTCAGCATCCAAATAAATATTGACCCGAACCTTACTTCTTGAACTCGGTTTGCCTCCAACCCGTAACGTTGCCTGGGCTATCTGCTCTGCCGTGACTTCTGGAATCTCACTCAAATCAATATCTTTATCTTCCATTTTTTCCTAGTTCAAGCGGATTCTGTGGCTAGACTAAAACTGAGGCATCATTGGGGGTGTGAAAACACCAACAACACCTCAGGAAAGAAAGTATAGCATACAGAAAACGGAAAATCGCCTT
>JAJRUC010000480.1 GCA_024278015.1 Chloroflexota bacterium | reverse complement strand
CGTGCCGATGAATATATCGGCGTAACCGTCACCGTTCACATCGCCGGCAGGGGCAACCATATTGCCGATTTGCTCGCCGGCGGGCGGGGTCAGCACCACCCACATTTGTTTGTTGGTCCCATCAAGCGACACATCTTTGCCCATATATACCGGCTGTCCGTAAATCAGGAACACCCGATTGTTCGCCGGGTCGCCGACGAGCAGGTCTGCCCGCCCGTCGCCGTTGAAGTCCCCGGCGGGCATAACATTCAAACCAATCCCTGCGCCGGGCACGCCCACAAATGACGTTTGGCTGTCCGCCAGCAGTTCGCGGGCGTTGGGCACGGGCCAATTACCGGAGCGCCCGTACACAATTGAGACGCGCCCGTTGCCGCCGGCGGCGGCGGGCAATCCGACCAGCAGGTCTTTGCGGCGGTCGCCGTTGAAATCGCCAATCCATTGCACATTCACGCCGCCGTCATCTTCGGTGATGGAATCGAAGCCGAGCCGGATGGTGGCATCGTTCAGCGCGTCCAGCGCGCCCGCCAACTCGGCGGTGCGGGAGGGTTGCGGCACGTTGCCCACATCGTTCGCCACGCCGTCAAACGTGCGCGAAACATTCGCCGGAATGTGCGGCGGATTGTACAGATAGCCGCGATCGGTCAACTCGCTGGTGGGGGGCATCACATCTACAATGATGTTGCGTTCGGTGTATTGGGGCCAGTTGCCGGCTTTATCAAAAGCGCGAATCCGCAAGCTGTGGTAGCCCTGCACGGTTTCGACATTCGGCAGGGTCCACACCGCATCCCATGTCGCGCCGGTGGGAATATTGGCGAAGGTGCTGTTAAAAGTTGAATAGGTGGTGTTGGTAGAGGTGGCATCTTCCAGCCGCCACACTTCCCGCCACGGACCATCATCGGTGCTGATTTGCACCCGCGTCAGCCCGGAATAGTTGTCGTTGGCGGTCCCGTTCAGGGTGATGGTGATGACATCGCTGTTTTGCGGCGGGCCGTAGACCGTGCCATCCGTCAGGTTGACGCTCACACTCGGCGCAGTATTGTCCACCATTACCTCCACCGAATCGGCATAGGAATCATTGCCCACGAAATCGGTCGAGAACCCTTGCAGGGTGTACACGCCATCGGAAGGCAAATTCCATGTGTATGCCCACGGGCTGAGGCTGGTACCGCCGGTGCGGGAAGCAACGGTTCGCCACCCCAGGCCGGGAACATCCATCCTGATATGGTCAACCCAGGTAGTCACATCGTCAGAATAGCCGCCGATGACGTAATCGGTCACGCCCCCGCCGATGAGTTGCCCCGTGCGGGGTTTGAGCATCCTGAAAGTGGGGCGTTCCGCATCCACCACAATCAATTGCGAATCTTCCAGCGTGCTGGCGCGGAAGGGGAGGGTCAGCGTCGCCGTACCCACATCAGAGGCGGTCAGATAGGCGGCGTACCCTTTGCTGTTTCCGTATTCATAATAGCCCGGCTGCAAAACCTGCGTGGCGAATGACCAGCGCGGATTGATGGTCGTACCAACGTTGGGAATACTGCGCGAGCCGTTCAAGCCGGGCGTTTGGGCTTCGGGACTGAGGACATTACCCGGCAATTGCAGCGATAATGTTTCGGAGGTGGTGAAGGGCGGGAAGACATCAATGTTGACGGTCAGGGTGTAATTATCGCCCGGTTTCATGTACATCGCCGTCACGCCGGTGGGGCTGGTGTCGAGCGGGTCGGCAGTGAGGTCAACCTTCGGGGCGCGATTGAAGGCTTTGGGGCCGGTGCCGAGATTCTTTTCAGCAACATCGGTGATGCCGTCGCCGTCGGTGTCGGCCAGCCTGGGGTCCGAGAACACGTGTACGGGAACCGTTCCCTGTCCACCGACAGCGGTCACAGAGATAACCCAGCCGCCGGTCAACTGGCCGCCGCTGACGTGGTAGGCTTCCACCCCGTCCGAAAGCCCGTCGGCATCAGAGTCTTTGTTTTTAATGCTGGTACCCATAGTGAGTTCCAGGCCGTCGCTCAGCCCGTCGCCGTCGGTGTCGTATTTGGTGGCATCCGTACCGAGCTTGCCGCTATTGTCGTATTCAAACTTGTCGGAAAGGCCGTCGCCGTCGCTGTCCCACTTGAGCCAGAAGGGGGAACTGGTGCTGCTGCACAGATTGGCCCATTCGGTGTGGGCATTACACACGGCAGATGTTACATAACTGTAACTGGTTTCCACCGTGTCCCATTGAGCCAAAACGCCATCCACGAAAAAATCATTGGAGCGTGACAGTTTGGATTTTATGAGCTTCGCGATTTCATCATACGCCTTCGACCCCAACCGGGCGGTGATTTCGTCCTCGGTGGTCATGCCGTCGCCGTCCGGGTCGTGGTTGACCAACATAGGATCGGTCCACCACCACAATTCTTCCACGGTTTTGGGCAGCACATCAACATAGATGTCTTCCGGCGGCATTTTTTTCGTTCTATCCTTTTCGGGCATATCGCCGGGGAGGTTGGTGCGGCGCGTTTTCTCCCAGTGGATGCGCCCCAGCAACCCGAACCCAACCGGATTGATGGTGGACGCATCGTTGACGGTTTGGGAAGTAACCTCTAATTGCAGCGGTATCTTTTGGTTACTACCTTCTTTGCCCAGATAGATGGAGATGTACATTGGGTTTTTATATTGCCAGTTCTTGGCATTTTTAGGGATAGCTTTCAAATTGTAATCAGGGTATTTCAGCGGGCAGATGTCAGCTTTTTCGTTGGTGTCTGACCAGCCGGTGACGGTGAATTCGCCGCAAATCCAGCTTTTCTTGAACAGTTCATCCGGGTCAGACATCCCCACGCCGAACAAGCTCTGCAACTTGCCGGTGACATCTATCTTTTGAGCCATAATAAACATGGCACCGGCTCCGCCGGTCAACCCCATCGTCACCCAATCATCGGTATCGGGTTTAAGGCTTTCAAAAAAACCTTTCGTCCCATGCATTTTAAGGCTGCCTTTAAAGGTATCGGTAATAATTAGCCGGTTGCCTTTTATATAGCCCATATCCGGGTTGGCTAACTTCATCCCCCGCCCCAGCAGTTTGAAGTCGTCAATCTCGGTCAACGGTTTTTCATCATAGATATATTTGGCAAGTTGCTCCGTTACCCAGCCGGAAATGGAGAAACTGGAGCCGAATATCATCAGGAAGAGGTCAATCAGCCCCAACACAATAACTATCACCGTGCCAATCCAGGGCGGAATGGTGCTAATCACATACATCATCACCGAGAAGATGATTTGGGCAATGAGCATGGCAATTGCCTGCCCGGAAAAATCACCGGCGGCAAAGAAGAATCCGACCGAAAAGGCAATATCAAGGGCAAGCGTAGCCAACCCAAACTTGCTGGTCATTTCTTTCATCATCGCTTTGGTATTACCGGCGGCCTTTAAGGTTTTTGTAGCAAATCCTTTTAAGGCTTTGCCCACCGTCTTGAAACTCTTAACGCTTTTTATGGATTTATAGGCGGTTTTAAATCCCTTGCGGACATTGACAATGGTATCTTTAGCAGTCATACCGGTGCCATATATATCCTTTACCTTGCCGACAACAGCAGCCGCAAGTGATGTGGATGATTTTGAGTAGTTGAAGTCTGCCTTACTGGCAAAAAGTGTCTGTTCACTGATTGTTTTCCATTTGGCAGTGGAAAAGTGAAAATTACCTGTTAATTCTTTATTGCCCAGTGCAGCGAGCAACGCCTCATTAAGACTGGCAAAGAATTTTGCTGTGCCAAAGGTAAAGCCGATGATGCTCGCTTCTTTGTCGTTGGCTCGCAAATACTGCCAGATGCTCCCGCCAATAAAACTCAGCCCGCCACCCTCGCGGCCCAAGCGGCCCACTTCAACAAAATAGCCGGGCAGGGTACGAATATTCGCCGGGTCGCCGTAGCGGTCACGGGGTTCCGTCAGTACTTTCTTGTACACATTGGCATCCGGTTGACCGGAGGGCAAGTTCGTTGTGCCGTCAAAGGCCAGCACGCGAGAGACACCGCCTTCCCATGTGCCGTACATTGCCACCGTCAAGGCCAGCAAATCGTTCGCTTTGATACTGGGATATTGGTCTTTCAGGTCAGAAACCGCTGTCTCAACGGCTGTCCGATTCCGATTCATGGCCTCAATGGCCAACTCATTATCCAACAATGGGCGGAAACCCTTGCGCATATTGATGCTCAACGTACGCTGTTTGGTTAACGAAATATCGTTCAAATTAATAGCCAGTGTGGACGATATTTGCGTGGGGGCTTTAAGTGAGATGAAGCTGTCCATATTGGTTGCGCCCCGGCTGGCTTCGGCGGCGATGATGACGGTGTTGGTAATATTGGAATAATGGTCGCTGATGAAGGTGTCAATGCGGCCATTGATGGCGGCCAGGCCTTCGTCCTGGTTCGGCGCCCACGTGGCGGGCAGGTCAACGGCCACCGTGGTGGTCACGCCCCATTTTTGCTCAATGGGGGTATTGGCGCCGGTGAAGCGGGTTTTGATTTCATCCAGATCGGGCTGCTGGTGGGTCAGGAAGGTATCACTCAACCCGAAGAGCAACTGAAACAATTGGCGGTCATCGTTGGGAGAATTGGGCGTACCCAAAATGGCGGCGCGGAACGGACCGCTTTTGCTCACCTCCAGCCCGGTAATGCGGAAAGCAGGTTCCACATAGGTATGAACGGGCGCGTTTGTTTCGGTGACGGAGCTTTTGCCGTCTTTGCCTTTTTCGCCCTCACGGTCCAGTTTGCCCAGAACCGTCCAGACAAGGCGGGCATCTTTCCACTCAACCCCTTTGGCGCCGAGATTCTTCAATGCATCCGGGCCATACGCCACCCGCGCAGCAAACGCCTCCACACTGGCGCCATCGGCTCCCACCGTCGCCAGTGGAATGACCATTTCGCTGTAGCCGTCGTTGTCGGTATCATGGAGTACATTGACGTTGTACTGTCGGGCCAACGCACTGTCAGGAACCACATTGGTTTGCACAGACAGCATCGGAATCAAGCGAATATCATCGGTGGTATCATCCAGTTGCTGGATTTGCCCTTTCTTGTCTCTGCCCCAATCCAGTGGGGTGAGGCCATAGCGAAGATGGTCTTTATCACGGGGTTGAATCTGCAAATCTACGTAAAGATAGCCGTCGTAGCTATTGGTCAAGTTGAGAATGGTGGTAGTAATAGGCTTGAGCGTACAGCCGGAATGGTCAAAAAAGTTGCAATGCGTCGGGTCCGTTACTTTACGCTTTATCAGTTTGGTATCCGTGATAAGGTTTGTGTACGATGTCGGCGAAATATCCCGGCTGTCGGGCACGCCATCGCCATCGTCATCAAAATCCCACAAGTTGGGGGTGCCGTCCGCGTCCAAATCCCAGTTCAGCGAAGCGCCGCCGTCTGCCATTGCCCACTCGTCGTTGTCGGTGCGGCCATCGCCGTTACTGTCGGGGTTGGTGGGGTCGGTGTACCAGGTTTGGGTGATGGTTTTGTTGTTCTTCACCACCGGAACTTGCGCCCCGTTCACTTCCATGCCGTCGGGTACAAAATCATAATCGCTGTCCTGTGAATTCGGGTCTGTGCCGAGGCAGTATTCGGCGGCGTCAGACAGTCCGTCGCCGTCGGTGTCGCCATTGCCGCCTTTGCCGCAATACGAATCGGGTTGAGTTTGCGTGGCAAGCTGCATCTGCTCGTAGGGCGACAGAGGTTGCGCCGGCATGGCGGGCGGGGCCGCCGGTTCGCCGGCCTGGGGGCTAATCATATCCGCAAACACCTGCGAGGCATCGGCGGATTGCGCCTGTCGTTCAAAAAAGCGGCTGTAAGTGGCGGCATAGACCAACGGCACCGACACCATGCTGAAAATCACGCCGGTGGCGACAATGCCGTACATCCATTTGCGGCGCTGGAACACGGCCAGCAACGTCATTGGAACCAGGGCAATGGCCAGCATCAAAAAGCCGTCCATATCGGGGGGCGAGCCGCGCCAGAATCCGGCCATCTGCGGCTGGGCGGCGGCTTTGGCTTGCTCCACCGCCTGCGCATCGAATTGATAGTCAAGCACCAGCCTGATTTTAGCATCGAATGACGGGTTAAACTCCGGCATATTCATATCGACGGTCATGCGCACCGGCAGGTTATCCGCATTGAGCCACACCTTCCCCTGCCCGCTCATTTTCATCAATTCCGGCACCAGCGGCGGATTGGCTTCTGCGCCGGGCGGCAGCAAGGTTGGGTTGGCTTCCAGTTCCGCCTTGATTTGGTCGCGCACGTATTCCGCGTATTTTCTGCCATTGATAGCGTAGGTGTAGCACGCTGTCGTTCCGGGAAGAGCCGGGCCGTCTACCACACAGGGCCGGATATTTTCGGCAGCGGCCAGATAGCCCAAATAATCGCCGGTGGGCGCAGCAATCGAAGCCGGATTACTGTTGAGGGGAGTCTTTTCGCCATTTTTCATGAGATAGGTTTGCGTGCCGTTTTGCACCAGCGAAACCGGCGTGGAATCCAGCCCGGCGCCTTCCACACTAATGCTCAACCGGGTTTCATTGGGCAGATTCACATCGCCGTCAAGATGCATATCAACGCGAACGCTGGTTTGCCCAATCATGGATGGCAACGCGCGCGGAATGAGCGTCTGCCGGGCGTTGGCCGTAAAGTGATACGCGCCCACCGTGCGGCTAAAATCCCACGCCGATTGCAACGGGTTGGTTTGTGCCGGGGCGGGTGCGGCGACAAGGGTCATCCACAGCCAGCCCAAGCCAACGACCAGGCCCAAAACCATCCCGATACTCACTGAAATAATCCGTTTAAATTGGCGATTCATTTTACTACCCTCAACTATGATTACGTGATGCGTATCGTTATCAGCGCAAAACCAGTGGCAAATAAACGCGAATCATCGAGACTACCAACCGGAAGCCGGCTACGTCGGTCAGGCCGCCGCCGTCGGTCACGGTCAGGGTGATGGCGGCTGCGCCGGTTACGCCGGTGGCGGGGGTGATGGTCACGGTTCGATTGGCCCCGCTGCCGCCAAACTGAATATCAGACGACGAAACCAGCCCGCCGGCGGACGACGCGCCGGACAAGAGGAGCATGTCCGGCAGCGTCTCCAAATCGGCGATGGTGATGGAAACGGTCAGGGGTCGATTGACGAAAATAGATTGATTACCGACCGCCGAAATCGACGGGGCGGTATTGGCGGCCACCAGTAGCGCGGCGCTGTCGGCCCCGGAACCGGCGTTGTCGGAACTGAAGCGGGCGATGTTGACGATGGTCTGCTCGGCGAATGCGGCGGCGTGGGTGACATCCACCGTAAATTCGATGGTGTAGGCCGCGCCGGGCTGAATATCGTGCGGCCCCCATTCAAGGGTGGAACCGTCGCCGGGCAACAGGGCCGAGCCTTGTTGCGTCCAGCCCGCGAAGCTCACCCCGGCGGGCAACACATCGCTCATCACCACGCCGCGCGCCACAAAGCCGCCGCTGTTGCTCAGCACCACGGTGTAAGTGACCACGCCGCCAAGCGGCAAATTCAGCGAGCCGAAACTGCCGAAACTGCCGCTGCCGGCCTCGCTGCGCCCGGCCACTTGCTTGCTGATGCGCATAGCCGGCGCCTGCCCAAAGAGCGCAAATTCAGACAAATGGCTGATGACCACCGTCACCTGATGGGCCGCCGGGTCGCGGCGGATGACGGTCAGGCCGTCGTCTGCCCACGCGCTGCCGTCCCAGGCAAACAGGGTCAGGGTACTTTCATCAATAAAGCCCAAATCGGCGGGGTTGTAGCCCAGGGTCAGGGTGATGGGCGTTCCAAACACAAAGCCCGTTTGCAAGGCCATGTTTTGCCAGGCATTAATGCTGAACACGCGCCCGGCAAAACCGAAACTGCCCGGCGGCGGGGTGGTGGTCGGCGGCAGCTCATCGAAAACGAGGTCGGTGGGGGCGGCAACAGCCCCGGCGGGAGCCTGCGCCCACGCCCCCAGGCCGGAAGTGGTGTCGGTGTAAACCAGCGAGCCGCCGGCGGACGGGTCTATCGTTGCTACGGCATCGCCGGGGGCGATGACAAGGGTGAAGGTTTGGGCCGCCGTGGTATCGACGCCGCCGTCGGCCCCGCCGCCGTCATCCTGCAAGGTGACGGTCACAATGGCCGCGCCGCTCATGGTGGCAGCGGGCGTAAAGGTCAAATCGCCGCTGCCGCTGTTGAGGGCGGGCGGGTCGCTGAACAGAGCCGGATTACCGATATTCAAGTGGAAGGTCAGGCTTTGGCCCGCTTCATCTGCCGGGCCGGCCGATATGCCCGTGGCCCAGGCAGAAACGGTTTGCGGCCCGGCAGTCTGTATCCGCCACTGGTCGGCCCCCCCCGTAAAAGCGGGGACATCGTTCACCGCCCGGACGGTCACAGTCACGGTGGTTGTATCGCTGACGGCGCCGTCGGAAATGGTGTAGGTAAAAACTTCGACACCGTTAAAATCAAGGGTAGGGGTGTAGATAATTGATAATTGACCATTGACAATTGACGATTGGCCGTTGGCGGGTTGTCCCACGCCGGTAATGGTTATTGCATCGCCGTTCAGGTCAACATCATTCGCCCGCACATCAAGGCCGGTTGCGCCGCTGTCTTCCGGCACGGAAAAGGTATCTGCGCCCGCCGCCGGGCCGATGTTGCTGACGGTCAGGGTGGCGGTGGCGGTGACGGGGGCGGTCACTTCCGCGCTGGTGACGGCCGCCGTGTTGACGATGGTCGCGCCGCTTGCCAGCCCGGTGCTGACCGTAACCGGGAAGGTGACGGTGACCACTGTCCCCCCGGCGATACTCAAGCCGCTGACCAGCGCGGGGGGCGGGCCGGTGATGGCCCCGCTCCCGCCGGTGACGGCCACCGGCCCCACAAAATTAATGCCGGCGGGCATCGTGTCTGAAATGAGGACGCTGCTCAGGTTAACGTTGCCGCTTTGGCGCAGCGACACAACCAGGGTATAGGTGATGGTTTGGGCGGGTTGGGGGGCGGGGTCGGACACGGATTTGGTCAGGGTCAAATAAATGCCGTTGTATTCCACCGCGCCGGTATCGCACGCTTTGCCGGTGGCCCGCAGATAACCGCGCTGGTCGTCGGCCACGGTGTCGTTGCAGCCGTTGCTGCCGGCGGGGATGGCGTCGATGACCGGACTGCCGGCCAGCGGAAAATGCGTCGGGGTTTCGCCGTCGTTAGCGCCCGGCGCGCCCAGTTTGGGGTCCTGGCCGGTCAGGTCGCCGGTGGCGGCAAAGGTGCAGTTGCCCACCGTTTCTATCAAATTGTAGCCCTGCGAAGTGGGCGACGTGAACAAATAGGAACAATCGTTCGGCCCGCCTTTATCGGTATTATTGGCGACAATGGTGTTTTTCAGCAACGTTGTCCCCCATACCGCCAGACCGCCGCCATCAAAATTGAGGGCGGCGTTATTGACGATGGTATCATTCACCAGAGTCATCGCGCCGGCATCGTTGACAATGCCTCCGCCGTAAGTATTGGCCGTGTTGCCGCTGATGGTGCTGTTGATAATAGTGGCGCTGCCGCCGCTCTTGTTGGCGATTCCCCCGCCGCTGCCGCTGCTACCCAGGTTGGCATTGCCGCTGATGGCGCTGTGGGTTACAGTCAGCGCCCCGGTGTTGTAAATACCGCCCCCCTGGGTGGTTGCGCCGCCGGAAATGGTATTGGCCGTAACGATGACCCCGTCCAGCGTCAAGGCGCCGGCGTTGGCGATGCCCGCCCCGTCGGCCCCGGAAATCTGCCCGTCGCGCACGGTCAGGCCGCTGATTGTCACCGCGCCGGCGGTAATGCTGAACACCCGCGAGGCGTTGTTTCCGCTGACGGCCAGGCGGCTTGCGCCCGGCCCGGCGATGGTCACATTGCTGCTGATGGAAAGCTCTGCGCCGGAGAGGGTGATGGTTTGCCCGTTAAGCGCGGGGGCAAAGACGATGGTGTCGTTGCCGTTGCCGGCCGGGCAATCTCCGCCGCTGGTGTCGCCGGCGGTGTTGGCGTTGGATACGGCTTCGCGCAGGGTGCAGGCCCCGTCGCCGGGGGTGGCGGTATCGCCGTTGCTATCGACGGTGATGACCGGCCCGGCGGCAAATACGGGCGCGGTCGTCAACAGAAGCAGCAGCCACAACAAACCGGCCCACATCCAAAAGACAGAAAATACACGATTGCGCAAAATATTCTTGAGCATGGGCTTCTTCCTTCTTCAATTTTTATAGTTGGTTGGCCGGTTGGCTGACCAAGCGCGCAAGGAGCGGATTAGTTATCTTTTTTGCACAGTGGCGAATAACGGTGCAGGGTGACGGGTTGTAAACTGGAACAATGCAAACAGGGCATTGGCGTACAATCCACTATAGCATATTGTGTAAGTTATTTCAGTAAATCTAACGTAAAGATGTTCACAAATATGCTTTTATGCTTCTGAGGGAACGCTGTTTCGGCGGCTAATAATTTTTTGGGCGGATGGGAGGTTGCGGCACACAAGCCTTATCCGGAGAAATTTCCCCAACTTGCCCTGATTTTACGCAGACTGTCCGGAGCTGAAAGTGACCAACACCGGCGCTACCGATTTAAACGATTTTGACATATACTATACGATGAAATATTTGGTCACGAATGACGTTCAGGCTGACTCGCACCCTGCCCGGCTTCACCCTGAAAGCAGGCGAGGAATGGACGTTGTCTGGAGTAAAACAATGCGTGTTTTAGTGGTAGAAGATGAACCCCGGATGGCGGCCTTGATTCGGCAGGGGTTGGAAGAAGACGATTATGCTGTTGATGAGGTGGATAACGGTCCGGAGGTGTTTGACTGGGTAGAAAGCGCCGCCTACGACCTCATTGTGCTGGACATTATGTTGCCCGGCATAGACGGGCTGACCGTGTGCCGGGAGTTGCGGGCCAGACACCACACTATGCCCATTTTAATGCTGACCGCCCGCGACGCTATCAGCGACCGGGTGGCCGGTCTGGATGCCGGGGCCGATGACTATCTGGTCAAGCCTTTTGCTATCGAAGAACTGACTGCCCGGCTGCGGGCGCTGGCCCGGCGCGAAGGCCCCAGTAAAACCACCCAATTGCAAGTGGGTGATTTAGTGCTGGACACCGCCACCAAACGCGCGCGCCGGGGCGACAGGTCCATCGAACCACTGACCTCCAAAGAATATATTCTGTTGGAAACCCTGATGCGCCACTCCAACCAGGTGCTTGCCCGCGACCAGATTATTGACCACGTCTGGAATATGGAATTTGAATCCGGCTCAAAACTCATCGAGGTTTACATTTCTTCGTTGCGTAAAAAAATTGATGCCGGACAGGACCATAAATTAATCCAAACCGTGCGTGGATTGGGTTACAGGATAAGCGCCGATGAATAATTTGCGCGTGCGGTTAGTCTTGTGGACGGTAGCGTTGGAAGCAATATCGCTGCTTCTTTTTTCTGTTATTCTGATTACATTCATTCAACGACGCGAAACCGGACAAATAGAGGATATTTTACGCTTGAGCGCCGCCGAATTGAACGCAGTGGTTGACATACAGGGTTCGCAATACATTGTCTCTCCGCAAGAAACCACCGATTTGCGAACGCGGGGGGTGATGGCCTGGATTATTGCCCTTGACGGCCAACCGGGCTTCACCGTTGGCAACGCCGAAATGTACCCGCTGCCCAACCATGTCCCCCCGCTTGAGGAAATGCGCAGCGGGGAATTGGCTAATGGAACGCCAATTTACCTGTTTAATACTGCCCTAACAAAAGGCAGCCGGCAACTTGGCTCAATGGTTTTGGCGTTCCCGCTGGCAGAAAGCCGGCGCTTTGTTAGCCATATCCTGCTGGCGTTGGGGATTGGCATCCCGCTGATATTGTTGCTGTCTATTGGCGGCGGTCTTTTTTTGGCTAATCGCGCCCTGGCGCCGGTAGCCGTGATTACCAAAACCGCGCAAAGAATCAGCAGCGCCGATGATTTAAGCCGGCGGCTGGACCTGAATTTGCCCGATGACGAAATTAGTCGGTTGGCGCATACCTTTAACGCCATGCTGGACCGGCTCGAACTGGCGTTTCAACACGAACGGCAATTTACCGCCGATGCCTCTCACGAACTTCGTACCCCGTTGGGCTTTCTCAAAACGCAACTGAGTCTGGCCCGTTCCCGCCCCCGTAATGCCGTCGTCCTGCAAAAAATGATGGCAGATATGGAAAGTGATGTAGACCGGATGACCCATCTCATTGAGCAGATGTTGGCTCTGGCACAGGTTGAACAAGGGAGCGCAGCGCCTTGTGATGTGGTAGCTTTGGCCCAGCTTTTGCAGCAAGTGGTTCAAGATTTTCAAACGCGGGCGCAAACACGCAACATCACCTTAACCCTGAATTGCCCTTCCCGCATTGATATACGCCTGATGGGCAATGCTGAACAGTTGCAACAGGTGTTCAGCAACCTGATTGAAAACGGGCTGAAGTACACGCCGGAGGGAGGGGAAGTGGATATTGGGCTTGGCCGCAACCGGCAGCAAATTACGGTCAGGGTGAGCGATAGCGGTATCGGTATTCAACCGGAAGCGTTGTCGCATCTGTTTGAACGGTTCTACCGGGTAGACGATGCCCGCGCTCGACAATCCGGCGGCTTCGGGTTGGGGTTGGCTATTACCCGGGCCATTGTGCAGGCGCATCACGGCCGGATCACTGTAACCAGCACCCCCGGTAACGGCACCACATTTACGTTGCAATTCCCGGCGGCATTTTTACCCTCATAGACGCAATGAATTTTTTCTTCACTTTCGCTTCATGCGTACTTCATGTTCCGTTGGTACACTCTTTTCAAGAGACGAGAAATCGCGTCTTGAAAAAAACAAATTTCAATTTATTGAGAGGAGTATACCAATTATGAAACTCAACAAATCAACCCTTATTGGAAGCATTGCCGGAATGGTGCTAATAATCGGCGCGGTGGGCGGTGCGGTAGCCTTGGCCCAAAGCCCCACCTCGACCTCACCCGATGTTCAGGGCCAAATTGAAAACCCGGCCTACAGCGGCAGCATCGGCGTAGACCAGGCCCGGACCGAAGGAATGGGCGAAGCAGATGAAGCTGCCGCCCTGCAAGAGCAAGCCGGCATCACCGCCGACCAGGCCGTAATCGCTGCCAAAGCTGCCAACTCCGGTGTCAAGGCCACCAGGGTAGAACCGGACAACGAAAACGGTGTCCTGGTTTACAGCGTAGAGTTGGATAACGGGCTGGATGTGAAGGTGGATGCGGGTAACAGCAGCATTCTGCGCACCGAACAGGCCGGCGAAAACAACGAAGCAGGTGAAATTGAAAATGATAACGTACAGGAAGAGGTTGAAAGCCAGGGGCAACCCGACGATGCCAATGAAGCGCCCTCTGCCGAAGACGCGCCCGCAAAATAGCGTGTAACCCAACAATCAAATAAAATCGGAGAGCGTAATTTAGGCGGATTGGCAACAACCCATACGAATTTTGAAAAAGGGCCTTGACATAACGTTATGTCAAGGCCCTTTTTATTTGAGCCGCGCGCGCCAATGATGAAGCATTTCTTCATCCTCGCTTCACACCTGCTTCATGTCTGTTTGATACACTCCTTCCAGAAACAAGACCTGGTAATTCGAACCAATAGCACCAAACATTAAGTGTCTATCCGTAAATTAATTACTCACCTTACGCGGTCAAGGATTTGACAAAACTGGAGATATTCAAATTGAGGCAAAAAGTCTGAAATTGCGGATATTCCCCATCCCCCCTGTATCCCCCCTTCCCATTGGGAAGGGGGGAGT
>JAJRUC010000479.1 GCA_024278015.1 Chloroflexota bacterium | reverse complement strand
GGCCGCGCTGGCCAGAACCGAACACGATAACCAGCTTCAGGCCATTGTAGCCACAAAATCGACTGCTGACGACGTTGAAGCGGTGGTTAAAGACGTGGCCGAACTAATATTGTGGCAGGTTACTCCCTACCAATTGCCGGAGCCGGCGCTCCCGTCTCAAAAGCCGAAATCCAAAGGCGCGTCTACCTCATCACGCGGCGTGCCCACCATTGATGTCGGCGTAGAAAAAACCGTCCGCATTAACGTAGAACGGCTGGATATGCTGATGAATTTGGTGGGCGAACTGGTTACGGACCGCAATCGCCTGCTGCAAATAGAAAGCAGCTTGCTCGCCCACTACGGAAAAGAAGATATTGTGAGCGATATGGGAGAAATGACCGCCCACGTGGGGCGGGTGGTAGACCAGCTTCAGGAAGAAGTGATGCGGGCCAGAATGTTGCCCATTGGCAACACCTTCCACAAAATGCCCCGTCTTGTTAGAGATGTGGCGCGGGTGGCGGGCAAACAGGTTAATTTGGTCATTGAAGGTGAAGAAACCGAGCTGGACCGCACGCTGATTGAGTATATCGGCGACCCGCTCATCCACCTGTTGCGCAACGCCGTTGACCACGGCCTTGAATCACCGCAGGAACGGCTGGCTATGGGCAAACAGCCCACCGGCACGGTTAAACTGATTGCGGCGCATCAGGAAGGCCATATTGTGATAATTGTTGAAGACGACGGCAGAGGCATTGACCCGGAAAAAGTGCGCAACGCTGCCGTAAGGCGCAATATCATCTCGGAAGAAGAGGCCGCTCAACTTGACGATGAAGAATCAGTAGACCTCATATTTCGCCCGAACCTTTCCACTGTTGCCGAAGTGACCGAAGTGTCCGGCAGGGGGGTGGGCATGGATGTGGTGCGCTCAAACATCGAGCGGTTGAGCGGCTCGGTGGTGGTTACCAGTAAACCGGGCCAGGGAACCATCTTCCGCATTACCTTGCCGTTAACGCTGGCTATTGTGCAAACCATGCTGGTTTCGCTGCGCGGCATATCGTATGCCCTGCCCCTGTCCAACATCATTGAATCACTTTATTTTTCTGATGTGATGATTAGCACAATCAAAGGGAAAAAGGTCATTCACTGGCGAGATTCCGTGCTGCCGTTGATTGATTTGCGCGAATATTTTACCCATCCCCGGATGCAGGGAGAAATTATTCGGGATGCCAGAAACGCCATCGTCACCGTAACCTGGGGCAAACAACGGGTGGGTCTGGTGGTTGACAGAATCATCGGCAAACAGGATATTGTGGTTAAATCATTAAGTACAATTATCGGCGAGTTACCGGGAATTTCCGGAGGCACTATTTTGGGCGATGGCAGCATCGCCTTGATTATCGATATTCCGGGCTTGATTGGCGCGGTAATGCAAGCGCGAAAACAAGGGGCAGTAGTATGAGTAAAGACAAGCCTGCGACGGACAGGAAACTTTCATGGACACAAATTATCACCGGCGAAAAATCAGGTATCATTTTAAAGGCGGGCCTTGAACATGCGGCTCAAAACCTGTCGATGATGGTGGGCCGGGAAATTACCATCACCGACCCGGGCATAGAAACCATTCCCATTCAGAATGTAATTTCATACGGCGGCAATCCTGAAACGGAAATGGTGGGCGTGTATTTGCTCATTGAAGGCGACCTGCGGGGGCAGGCGCTGCTCCTGCTTTCGATGGAAGACGCGATGTATCTGGTTGATTTGTTGATGGGCGAAGACCCCGGCGAAACGACCAGCCTGGACGATATGGGCCAGTCTGCCCTGGCCGAAGTGGGCAACCTGACCCTGTCCGGCTTCCTGAATACCGTCGCCTCTTTAACCGGCATTCCGGTTAAACCGTCGCCGCCGGCGGTGGTGGTTGATATGCGCGGCTCTATCCTGACTATGGTGGTGGCTTTGGTGGCCGCCATGAGCGACGAACTTATCGTTATTGAATCTGCCTTTAAAGATGCAGACCGCGCGCTCCAGCTTCGGTTTTGGATATTGCCGGAACCGGCTTTGGATGTTTTGAATAAAATAAACTAAAGGGAAACACGTTGGATGCTACGGCCAAAAGATAAAAATGTGGCGGTTCAATTAAACTTAAATCAGGGAACGATATGCCAAAGCGAGAGATGTCTTCATCTTTAATGTGGTTGCACTTGTTAACCCGCCCCCAAACAAGGAACATATTGGAAGAGGGGATGAATCGCGCTGCCGCCAACCTTTCGAAGATGGTTAATCGCCCGATAAAAGTTGGAGAACCCTGGGTAGAGGCCATTCCCTTGTCTCAATTGTACGACCACATTGGCGACCCGGAAGTGGCGACCGTGGGCATTTATCTGCTGATAGAAGGCGAACTGAGGGGGCAATCACTTATTTTGTTTTCTGAAGGAGACGCCTTGTATCTGGTTGATTTGTTGAACGGCAAACGTCCGGGCGCCACCAAAACCCTCGATGCGCTGGCCCGGTCTGCGGTGGGAGAAATTGCCGATAATATGCTGGCCGGCTTCCTGAACGCCGTGGCCGAATTTACCGGCAGCAGCATCCAGCCTTCGCCGCCGGCGGTAATGGTTGATATGGCCGGCGCCATTGTAGACGTAGTGGCGGCTACCTCTATTGTAGCCAACAGCGACCATCTTATCGTGATAGAGTCTGGTTTCAAGGATGAGGACAAAATTTTGCAGTGTCGCTTTTGGGTGCTGCCGGACCCCGCCGACGCCGGCTAAGTGGTTGAATTAACAAAGTACATCTCACGTAAGGGACGCATTGTGACAGGAAATATTCATTCGGTATCAATTGGAGAACTGGTCGTCAGTAAATCACCCCAAGGTGTTTTGGTGGCTTACGGCCTGGGGTCGTGCGTGGCGGTTTGTATGTACGATGCGGCCGGCGGGGTGGCCGGTATGTTGCACGCCCTGCTGCCGTCGGCATCCAACAGCCGGGATAGCGGCAATATGGCTAAATTTGTAGATAAGGGTGTGCCCTTGTTGCTGGAAAAGATGAAAGCGTCCGGGGCGCTGAAGAGTCGCATGGAAGTTTATATGTGTGGCGGCGCCCAGATGCTAACCGCGCCGGGCTTTAACAATACGCTCAATATCGGCGCCCGGAATGTTGCCGCCGCCGAAGCCGCGTTGAAAGACCTGGGCTTAAGGTTACGAGTTCGGGATACAGGGGGTAATTCCGGCAGAACCGTAAAACTACGGGTGTCTACAGGGAAAATCACAGTACGGACTCTGGGACAAGGGGAAAAACCACTTAATTAGTGATACAGCCGGGATATTACCCGGATAAAAAATGCAGGAGGAACTTGCAATGCCAAAAATCATGGTTGTTGATGACGCTCAGTTTATGCGGGTGCGGTTGAAAAAACTGCTGACAGGCCAGGGGTACGAAGTGGCTGAAGCGGAGGATGGTGAAGAAGCGGTGAAAGTTTACCAGCAATTCAAACCCGATGCTGTTTTGATGGACATCACCATGCCTCAAAAAGACGGTCTGGAAGCCCTGGCCGATATTCGGGGGCTGGACCCCGGCGCAAAAGTAATTATGCTCACTGCGTTGGGGCAAGAATCGATGGTGGTCCAGGCCATTCAATCCGGCGCGCGAGACTATGTGGTTAAACCCTTCGACCCGAATCGGGTGATGATGGCTTTGGAAAAAGTTTTGGGGTGAGATATGGCGCAAAAAACCAGGGTATTAGTGGTAGATGACTCTGCATTTATGCGCTATACCATTACCCGCCGTCTTCAGGCAGACCCGGATTTGGCGGTTGTGGGCAGCGCGCAAGATGGGCTGGATGCTATAGCGAAGGTGGCCTCTTTGCGCCCGGATGTCGTCACTATGGATGTGGAAATGCCTCGCATGGACGGCTTGACG